>DATNJO010001065.1:0-18216 GCA_035603895.1 Pyrinomonadaceae bacterium | reverse complement strand
GGGTATGAGCTCGCGGTGGTTCCTTTGGCCAAAAAACCCTTTGCAAGTTTCGCAGACTGCCCATTGTTTCTTTTCGAGAGTTTGCGATCGTCTACGTTTTCAAAAACTGCGGTTCCTTTCTTACGCTTGAGATGGGAACCAAACGACCAGAGGGTGTCGTCCGTATAACCAACCGATTCAACGAACAGTGACACGTTGACAATCTTTGTTTTTCTCTCATTGATCTTATCGATGAGGGTCGAATGACATTTCCAGGCGTTGTCGCTGAATCTCATGTTGTGCGTCTGACCCTTTAGTACTCGTAAGCCACCCGACGCCGTCAGCGCATCCGGAGATGCATAAAAATTCCCGTCCTGTAACCTGATGCGATAGAGCTTGTCCTCACCTGCAACCCTGAAATCTATCGCGTAGGCAATGTACGAAATTGTCTTTTCAGATTTGTTGACCGCTTCGATAGACAAATGTCTAGCCCAGTCGTCGGTAGCCGCAATAGCTGATCCTGGCAAGACTTCCTTCTCTCCTAGCTTCACGCTCTTTATTTCAAATGGCGCATGCCACCAGTCCGTTATGTTTAGAGCTAGTTGAGGGTCCTTTGGGGTCTGCGCCTGCCGGGAGCCGGCACTCGAGGAATGCACTCCTGAACCAGAGCCCGAGAGAAGAAGTGAAAGAAGTATCAGTGAGATGCAAAGACGTTTAGACATACGAACCTCCTTTGGTGGGTAGCTCAGACGGAAAGCCAGTTTTCACTTGAGGGGGATCTTGTCTGTATGTTGAGATTGAGGCGACCCTTCTTTACTATGATTTTCCACTCAGGTCAAGAAAAATGAGGTCGCCTCCCAGGTTGTTAATGTCTTATTCCAAAAGCCCGGCGAACCTTAGCAAATCCTCCAAAGTAAACTTCCCATTCCTGGCACTCGGAAGTGTTGGTTCCCAAATCCTATTGCGCAGAATAGAGTTTTCGCTCTTTTGAATCAGCCCGATTAAGACTTCTGCGATTAGAGTGCTAGCGACTGGTCCAAGGTGTTTGCCTTTAGCGTGAAAAGCAGCCTCGGCCAGTATGTAGTACCAAAGGGGAGTGCGCTCCGCGAATCCACTGCTGCGAAGAACGTCCACCTGGCTCTCTTCTCCCGCTGCCGGAGTGACCTCTGACGCGACCTCTTCGATCTGTGCGACAGTAAGCGGCGTGAGACCCATCGCCGTAGCAAGCGCCTGCCCTGTCGGCATCCGCAGCAAGTATCCGCGCAGCAGATTCCGAACAGCAAGCATGGCGCCGAGGCCAACTTCAGTCGTGCCTTGAGTCGTCGGAAGTTCAAAGAGTGGATTGGCCAACTTAGTATCAAACCGCCGTGCTTTGCTGCGAGGGTTTGCTCCGACGAAGTTTTCCCACTCAATGATCCAGTTCTCCGGTAGCGTATCAAAGTCGCCTAACTGTCCTGACAGCGCACTGAAGGTGAAGAGGAAACTGAGCGAAGCCGGTAAAGTGCCGGAGGCACCCGTCGTGTTGAAGTTCACGTTAAAGTCGTATTCACTTCGTATCATCGTATGGCCAAACCGGAAAGCAGCGACGGAAAACTCCAAAGGCATAAAAAACGGCTCCTCAAACGGCTTAAAGAACTGAGGACCGTCCTTGAGGATATTTTTAACGATCTTCTTATCCGCTACCTGCATTAAAAATTCATGAATGACCAGATGTTGGTAATGCTGACGCATAACACGGCGCGGCTCGGTGAAGGAGTGCCATCTCTCGACTAATTTGTTATGCGCTCGCAAAAAGGCGAGGTGGAGTTGGGCAACGATAGTGTTTTCGTCGTTGCGCGGATCGCCGATTCGCGCTGCGCGGTCGGTTGCCGGGTCTGCGGTTCGTGGCCCACGCGGGAGATCGTTAAAGTCGTCTTTTCCGTTCGGTCTTTTAAGCGGTGGGTTCGGACTGTTCAGGAGGCTCACTCTTCCTAAGAGCATTTTGTCGTCGTTGGCTGGGTCGCGCGGGGCGGGCAGATCGTAGACGCTGTCCAGGTCGAGCGTCGCCGAACGGGTATTTCTAAGGGTGCTACGAATCTGATCGAGCGGAAGCGGTGTTAGCGCTGGGTTGGTGAGTGTCGGTAAATCAGCGGAGGCGAGCTCAAGCGTAATGTCGTGATCGATAAACTGTCCAAAGTAGGTCATGAGCGCCGAGACATCGGAGTCGCCGGCCGCAGCGTTTCCAGGGCTGTCGATCATCGTCTTACAGAGGCGCACCAGGTTCGCCACAGTCGCTGCGGACTCCGGCAACAAGTTGTTCGGATCGGTCTGAAGGTCGGGGAACAGAAAATCGAAGTCCTTCAAGTCTACTGGCTGTGCAGTAGCGAAGGCGAGAGGAACGTCAGTAACGTTCCTGACAACGCTTTCTCGCGCTCTATCAAACTGTTCGCTGGTGATGGTCTCTCCGTGTCCAAACCGTCGTGTCATGTGGGTAACCTCCGATATTTACGGTTCACGTTAAGGATTTACGATAATGAGGCTCTGGGCTTCATCGTCGGTGGAAATGCGGCAGACAGGTGCGCCCGCGAGACAATCGGCCGGAGCTTGGATCATTCGTCACTTTCAACTCAGACCAAAGATTCACAGAGCGTACCTATTCTGTATGTTGTTAAGAGACAGAAACATTCCGTAAAGATTTTCTATCGCAGGTGAACGGTGGCATATAATGTAGCCGCTCGCGTCGTCGCGTTCCGCTCCAACGGACGATCGTCAAGCGTTTCAATTGCACCAGTCTTGCTGCGACTATGCGACACCTCTTCATCTGCGCGCTGCTTTTGCTTCTTCCGGTAACGGTGCTCGCTCAAACGAGGGGGTCTGTTTCTCAAACAGCCAAGCCGGAACTTTCCCGAATCTCTGTCCGTGATTGGGCAAATCGCGTGATGTCCAGGGACGCGAAGGTTCGCACAACTGCTCAAGCCACACTGGTCCATGAGGGCGGGCGTTCGCTGCCTCTACTAAGACGATTCCTCAACACTGACAACGCTAAGTTGCATCTGGAGACGTTTGAAATCATTCGCCGGATTGGTCCGCCGGCGATTCCGCTGCTTGTTGAGTTGCTTCGTCATAAGGAGGTCTCGTTCCGGCGCTTTGCCGCTGATGCTTGCATCGATATGACTCCCGACACAGTTTCGATGCAACCCGCGCTGAGACTGGCGCTCAGAGATGAAGATTCGATGGTCGCGGCCGATGCTGCGCGTGCCCTCGGCGCGTTGGGCCAGAAGGCCAGTCCTTCGTTACGCGCTCTGGTCAAGGCTCTTTCGCATGAGGAACCACACGTCCGCATTTACGCGGCGGAGGCTTTGGCGTCTATAGGTCCGAAGGCGGAGGGGGCAACCAGTAATCTCGCTCGAACGTTGAACGATCCGATTCCCGGCGTCCGATGGGCGGCAGGTGAGGCACTGTCGAGCATTGGCCCGGGCGCGCACTCAGCGGTGCCTCAGTTGATCGAAGCTCTGAAGGATGAGTTTCTCTACGTTCGCATCTGTGCGGCCAGCGCGCTTGGAAGCATCGGGCCGAAGGCGCAGCCAGCACGGGAAGCGTTGAGAGCGGCCGCAAATGATCCCGTACTGCGTTACGAAGTTGATTGGGCGTTGAATCGAATCGCTGGCGTTGAGTCTGGAAAGCGTGTGGCATCACTCCTTGCACCAGCGCCATCGGTTTCAGTCCAACCGACTGTGGTCCAAACGGGCAATCCTCCGATCGATTGGAACACGACTACAGGGCACAACATCATCTGGAGTGTCGAGTTGGGAAACGAAGTGTACGGCAGTCCTGTCGTTGCCGGCGATGTGGTCTACGTTGGTGCTGACAATACCCGTCGTTTGAACCCAGTCTTCACACAGGATTCAGGCGTGCTCATGGCCTTTCGAGTGACCGATGGCGCGTTCCTTTGGCAGGACGTGGCTCCGCGAGTGGAACGCGGTCTAAGAGAGTGGCTGTTGCCTTCGACTTCGAGTATTCCTTATGTCGAAGGCGATCGGTTGTTTTATGTCACTGCCGATTGTCAACTCCGTTGTCTCGACACGAAGGGGTTCGCCGACGGCGAGAACAATGGTCCATATCGTGAAGAAGTCTTCAAAGATAAGACTGCCGCAGACATCATCTGGCAACTCGATATCCCTGCGTTGGGTGTGTTTCCACATGAAGCTTGCAACAGCGAAGTGTTGCCGCTCGGCGATCTGTTGTTGGTTAGTACCTCTAACGGCCAGAATGAAGGCCACACGCGCGTCCCCTCGCCGCGCGCTCCGAGTTTGATCGCAGTGAACAAGAACTCGGGCGACTTGATCTGGCGCGCCGTTGGACCAGGAGATCAGGTGCTGCACGGCGACTGGTCAAGCCCTGCGGCGGCCAGCGTCAATGGGCGTATTCAGGTACTTCACGGCGGAGGTGATGGCGTGCTGCGCGCCTACGACGCCACGTCGGGCCAGGAAGTTTGGCGATTTGATGGCAATCCGAAAGACGCTCGCTGGATTCCGCGCGCTGGTGTCCTTTCGCGGATGTCTATCATTGCGTCACCGGTTTTCGCTGACGGCCGCGTCTTCATTGCCATGGGCCAGTCTCCCGGGCACGGCAACGCACCCTCGTTTGTCTATGCGATCGATCCCAACGGCCACGGAGACGTAACTAAGAGCGGGCTATTGTGGGTTTCGCGCGAGGTTGGCCGTGTGGTGGGAACACCGATCGTGAAGGACGGATTGCTGTACGTTGGCGACTTGGGCGGAACAGTTCATTGTCTCGACGCGGCAACCGGTGCTCAACTATGGAAGCACGAGACAAACGATCCCATTTGGGGATCCTTTCTGCTGGCTGGCGACCGTCTTTACGTTGGGAACGCTGAGGGCCTCATGACCGTTCTTCGAGCCGGACGTCGTAAGGAATTGTTGGGCCAGATCGAAATGGATGCTCCGCTTTATTCGCGTCCCACTGCAAACGGCGAGGCACTCTACGTGGCCACCGCAAACAGGTTGTACCGCATCGCTGCAAAGCCTTAACCCGGCAAACCTCTTTCATAAAAATTTCAGGGCCAGAAGCGAACGACTTTTCGCGTTAACAGTATAGAAAGTAGTAGGCGGAAGTCAGGGTTATGAAGCAGTGTGTGAAATGCCGGCTGTTGTATGCCGATGAAAATCTCAGGTTTTGTCGATTCGACGGGTCTCCGTTGGTGAAGGAAATTACGCCTCCGGAAGAGGCGGCGACGATCTTGTTTACCTCAGGACAGCTTAACCATCTAATCCTGCGCTCCAGGAATTGCGCCGTGGGAACGGCTCGGGAAAGCTTACGAATAACCAACACTCAATCACATTCAGTTCCTCAACAAGCCGCGCGAACCAGAAAGCCTGAATCGGATCGCTAGTTTTTTGTTGACTTGATTCTCGATAGCGTGATATTAGTTCGCCCCACGAATTAAATCGTTACGGACAAATCAGTGACGGTCGGCGAAGCGGCCTTGTGGTAATAAAGGCTTCAGCTATGCGAAGGATCGATCTGTCTAACTTCCAGGTTGCGACGAGCGAGACTGCGCGCGATATCAATCGACGCATCGTTCTCAATCTCATCCGTACGCACCAGCCAATCTCGCGAGCCGACCTCGCGCGACATTCGGGCCTGCAACGAAGCACTGTCTCGGTAATTGCGGAGCAGCTAATCAAAGAGAGATGGATTACCGAAGGCGCTAACGGGCACACACCAAGAGGCCGCCGGCCACGATTCCTGCACTTAAATAAAGAGCGCGTAGGAATCATCGGCATAAATGTTCGTCCCGGTACCACTACGCTGGCACTCGCCGATCTCGACGCAAACTTTCTTTCGCAGGATTCACTATCAACTCCACAAGATCCCAAACAGTTTTTGGCGGAGTTGGTGCCACGCGTTCATAAACTCATGGACTCGCGCAGCGAACTAACCTGCGAAGGAATCGGTGTAAGTCTTCCCGGACGCGTCGATTTGGCGACCAAGCAAATCGTCTTTGCACCAAACCTCGGCTGGAGAGACTTTGATCTGAAAACACCGCTGGAAGAGGCCACTGGACTATCAGTTGAGCTGGAAAATGCTGCAAATTCCTGCGCTCTTTCCGAGATCTGTTTTGGCCGGCGAGCTGAGGGCCTGCGTAATCTGGTAATCGTCACCGTGTCGGAAGGTATCGGCTGCGGCTTAATACTCAACCATCAACTGGTCCAGGGATCGACTGGTACGGCAGGTGAGTTCGGCCACGCAGCTCTTATTCAGGATGGACTCGAATGCAGTTGCGGCAATCGTGGTTGCTGGGAGATGTATGCCTCCAACCTGGCCGCGGTCCGTTATTACTCGCAGGCGAACCGCGGGCGTCAGTCAGCAACCGCAGAAAAAACGATCAGTTTCGATCACCTGTTGCAGCTTGCCGGGCAAGGGGATAGCAAAGCAGTCGAGGCTTTGGAACAGATGGCCCGGTATCTCGGATTGGGCATTGCACCATTGGTTGCGGGTCTGGCGCCGGACATGATCGTCATCGTTGGGGAAGTCACACGTGCCTGGCACCGGGTTGGACCAATCATCAAGGAGACCATCCGCCGGCATTCCTTCACGCGCGCGGAAACACAGATCGTACCGAGCGATCCGATAACACAGCCGCGCTTACGCGGCACGATCGCACTCGTATTACTGAAACACTTCGGCGCTCCGGCTATCGCTTGAGCGTCTTTCTCGCACCCATTTTGTTGTGGTCGCGAACTAAATCGCGCTCCGGATTCATGGAGCAGACGCAAACGCCGAGCTTAAGAGGAGAGAGTCATGTTCAACTTCACCACCTGTCCTAAGCAAACCGCACATTTCACCGGACGAATGGGCGCCAAAAAACTATCCCCAGCGCGACTACGACTCAAGTTATCTGCTCGATGCCTCGCGCTACTGGTCTTGTCACTGGTCCTTGTGCCCAGTGCCCGAGCACAGGTCCTCTATGGTTCGCTTGTCGGAAACGTCGCCGATCCGCAGGGAGCGGCCGTCGAAGGCGCGAAGGTCGAAGTTACCAACGTTACGACCGGAGTCGTATCGAACGTGATGACGGACGATCGTGGCGCTTACGCGTTTCACGATCTTCAGGTCGGCATCTACAAGGTCGCAATCGCGCGATCGTCGTTCAAGACAACGGTCAAGGAAGGTGTCCGAATCGATGCCAACAAAACTTACCGGTTCGATGCCCAATTGGAGATCGGAGGGTTGGAGGAGACGGTTCTGGTCGCGGCCGGTTTGGACGCAACATTACAGACCGATCGTGGTGATGTGAACGTCACACAAACAGCACGGCAGATCAATAACCTGCCGCTGTTCGGCAGCGTCGGCCGCAACTACCAAAGTCTGATCCAACTGGTCCCAGGCACAACGAGAGGCACGGGAAGCTTTTTCCTCAATGCCAACGGCAACGGCGAAGATAACTCCGCGGCCGGTAACCCGCAGCGGTCCATCTCCTACAACATCAACGGCGTGTCGCGTTTGCAGAACAACACGAAGATTGACGGCGCCAGCATCATTTACCCGTGGCTGCCAACCAACACGGTGTACGTTCCGCCAGCGGAGGCCATACAGGAAGTCAACATCGTCACCAACGCGTTCGACGCGGAGCAGGGTCTTGCAGGCGGCGCCGCCATCAACGTCAGTATCAAGAGTGGTGGAAACGACTTCCACGGCGCGGGTTGGGGTTACACTACAAACAGCCGTTTCCGATCGCGACGCTTCTTTCAAGCTACAAACCAGGTGACCAATCCCAAAGATATCCTGGCCCAGTTTGGTTATGCCGTCAGTGGTCCTATCATCCTGCCGCGTTTCGGTGAGGGCGGACCGGCGATTTGGAGTGGCAAGAACAAACTTTTCTTTTTCACAGATCTCGAACGAACGACACAGCGGAATGCAGCAGGAACTACCGCGAGTGTTGCACCAGCGAGCCTGCGTCCTGACGCCAATGGCAACGTGAACTTCACTGGCACGGGCATCACGGTCTATGACCCGGCCTCAAACGCCAATCCAGCGCTGCGCACGCCGTTCGCGAATAACATGATTCCCGCGAACCGGATCGACATTGCGGCTCTCGAGATCATCAGGCGCTTGCCGTTACCGAACCAGCCCGGGTTCACCAACAACTTCGCGACTGCGGGCGTCGCCGAGTTCAACCGCACAAACATGGATCTCAAGATCAACTACGACGGCGGCAAGCTCACGTTGTTTGGGCGTTATAGCCGGTCGCCCACGCTGATCATCGACCCACCGATCTTTGGAGAAGTCAGTGGCCCGGCATTGAACGGCGGACAACTGGGAACCGCTCCCGGATTGATCAATGTGTTTGGTTTCGGCGGGACTTACACGTTCACTCCATCAGTTGTTCTGGATGCAAACGTCGGCTACACACGCCAGCGACTCGGTGCGGAAGGTTTCGATATCGTTTCGAACTTTGGACTCGACATCCTGCGAATCCCGGGGACCAACGGTCCCGATCGATTGCAGGGCGGCGTTCCCGCGTTTCAGATCAACGGCGGTTGGACCAACATCGGCAACGACAATACCGGCAATCCGTTCTTGTTCCGCGATAACCAGTATGTCGCCGCGGCGAATCTTTCGTGGTTGAAGGGAACTCACTCGTTCAGGTTCGGCGCTGACTATCTCAATCCGCAGCTAAATCACTTCCAACCGCAGGGCGGCGCCTTTCAAACCGTGCGCGGTTCTTTCGGTTTCAGCGGCACCGCGACGAGACTGCAAGGTAACGCAGCCAGCCTCGCTGAAAGCCAGCTCTTCCATAGTTGGGCCGACTTTCTATTGGGCCTGCCGGCTCAGGCGGGCAAGGTGGACCAACTGCGTAACCCGAATTCAGTTTGGTGGAAACAATATGCGCTTTACGCTCGCGACCACTGGCAGATTGGACGTCGCTTCACGTTAACTTACGGTCTGCGTTGGGAGCTTTTTGGCGTGCCGAGAAAAGACCACACCGGCATTAACTTATTCGATCCAGACACGGGCAAGGTTTTCACAGGCGGGCTCAGCGGAGTTCCTTTCGACAGTGGCGCTGAATCCGGAACGGGCCAGTTTCTGCCGCGCGTCGGATTAGCGTTCCGTTGGAATGACAAGACCGTGCTTCGCGGCGGCTACGGCCAGTCGGCCGATCCAAGACCATTTCAGGATGTGAGGAATGCGTTTCCCATTGCGAACATCTGGTCCATGCCGGCCGTCAGGTTCAACGGCGTCGACAACGGATTCATTCCCGTGACGACTCTTCGGCAGGGTTTGATCAATACCAGCACGGCGCCAGATCTCAGCCAGGGCGTCATAACATTGCCGGCAAACACCGGGACTACAACGTTTCCGATGGAGCCGCAGCGTAAGGAGATTCACTCGTTCAATTTCATGATCGAGCGCGAACTGCCGTGGAGATTCACCAGTCAGGTCGGATACGTCGGCACACGCGCAAAAGGTCAGATGGGGTTCATCAACATCAACGCGGGTCCGCCGGGAACCGGCAACGCTGGTCGTCCATTGGCGGTTAAGTTTGGTTTAGTGGCTGACATCAACTCAATTCAGCCATACGGCGACTTAACGTATGATTCGCTGCAGGCACTGTTTACTCGTCGCTGGGCCAATTCGCTGTTTGGCGCCGCGTACACGTGGTCCAAGACGATCAACTATGCTGATAACGATCAGGGTCCGAGGATTCAGTATCTGCCGGAGAAGGAAAGGAATCGTGGACTCGCGAGCTACGATCGCGAGCACAACCTGCAAATGTATGGCGTTTACGATCTGCCCTTTGGCAAAGGTCAACGGTTGGCTCGTGAAGGCTGGCAAAGCGTCGTTTTTGGTGGTTTCCAGATAAGCGGTGTGATGAGTTGGATGAGTGGACTGCCGTTCTATGTGATACAAGGCAGTGCACCGAACCTGCTCGCGGGCGGCAGCGCTCAAGTGCCGCGGCAACTCAACCCGACGATAGCTATCCCGGGAGGAGTGGGTACCGCAGCACAGCGTGGTTCGAGTGCTGGTCCATGGTTCGACAACACGGTGCTGGGAGTGAATTGCACCGCGAATTGCGCGTGGGCGCCGGAGACCGGTGCGCGTTTCGGATCCGTGGGACGAAATACTCTGCGTGGTCCTGGTTTCTTCGAGACCGATTTGAGTATCTTCCGCACGTTCAACTTGTCGGAAAGCGTGAACTTGCAGTTTCGTGCGGAGGCGCTGAACGCGACGAACCATGCGAACTTTGCTAATCCGCAGTCTGACATTAATAATGCCACCTTCGGTTTTATCACTTCGACGTATGGACCGAACCAGTCGCGCCAGTGGCGTTTCGGGATGCGCCTGGGCTTCTGATTTGATGACCGCAAAGAAAAGCAATCCACAGATTACGCAGATTCTTTTGTTAGTCTGCGTAATCTGTGTAATCTGCGGACCTGCATACGGGCAAACTACCTCCGGGTCATGGATTGACTACGCCGGTAGTGATTACGACATCTTTCCAAACGTCACCTATGCAAAAGCCAACAACTTCGAGCTGAAACTCGATCTTTATCTTCCCAAGAACAGGACCAGGCCAACTCCGACGCTGATTCTGTTTCACGGCGGCGGCTGGGTTGACGGACAGAAGGAACGCAATGTTTTTTACCTGCTTCCTTACCTTGCGATGGGTTGGTCCGCTGTTAACGTTGAGTATCGAACGGGGCACCAGTCGCCCGCGCCCGCGGCCGTTGAAGACACGCGCTGCGCACTTCGCTGGATCGCGAATCATGCGCGTGAGTATTCACTTGATTCATCGAAGTTTGTTTTGACGGGAACGTCAGCCGGAGGTCATCTGTCGTTGATCACGGGCATGTTGCCGGCGAACAGTGTCTTCGATCGTCAGTGTACTGTTGACGGCGGCGCGCGTTGGAACACGGCGAGTGTTCCGGAAGTGAAGGTTGCGGCGATCGTTAACTGGTTTGGTATCGGCGACGTTGCCGATCTGCTCGAGGGTCCGAACGCGAAGAATTACGCGCGCGAGTGGTTTGGCAGCATGAGTAATGCAGAACAACTTGCGAAACAACTCTCGCCCGTCAATTACGTACGCGCGGGTTTGCCGCCCATCATTACGATTCATGGCGAGAATGATGACGTTGCGCCGTACAGTCACGCGGTTCGACTGCACGCACTGTTGGACAAGGCTGGAGTTCCAAATCAGTTGGTGACGATACGAGGACGAAAGCACGGCGGCTTCAGTCGTGAAGAAATGATGGACAGCTATGCAAAGATCCGGGAGTTTCTTCGTAAACAAGGAATACAGTGAGTCACAAAAAGGCACAAGAAGCACAAAAGGCACAAGAAGTTTCTGTAATGAGGTTTAGATTTCTTGTGCTTTTTGTGCCTCTTGTGCTTCTTTGTGGCTACACATCTGCCAAAGCGGATGACGGCTACCATCTTTGGTTACGCTACGAACAACTGCCATCGCAATCACTGGATGTTTATCGGCAGCAGCTCAAGTCAATCTCCGTGCAGGGTAAATCACCAACCTTCGGAGCTATTCGTGACGAGTTGCTTCAGGGTTGCATGGGACTGCTCGGAGCGCCGGTCGCCGTTGGCGACAGCGACGACGCTTCAGTTGTCGTCGGACTTCCTGAAACGTCTACTCTGATTCGCAAACAGCGTTGGGACGCTGATCTGAAACGACTTGGACCAGAAGGTTATCGAATTCGCACCGTCAGGACCGGGAATCGAAATGTAGTCGTGATTGCTTCAACAACAGACATTGGAGCACTCTACGGAACGTTTCACTTCCTGCGTTTACTGCAAACCGAACAACCACTCGATGGTTTGCAGTTAGACGAATCACCGCGCCTGAAACTGCGTGTTCTTAACCACTGGGACAATCTCGATGGAAGTATCGAACGCGGCTATGCAGGCAAGTCACTCTGGAACTGGACTGAGCTGCCGCAGCAAACCGATCTACGGGTGATCGACTACGCACGAGCGAACGCTTCAATCGGGATTAACGGCACAGTTCTCAATAACGTCAACGCTGCGGCTGAGTTCTTGACACCGCAGTATCTTGCTAAGGTCGCGGCGATCGCTAACGTCTTCCGCCCTTACGGAATTCGCGTCTATCTCTCGGCGCGTTTTTCAGCACCGATCGAGTTAGGGAAGTTACCAACTGCCGATCCGCTCGACCCGGCAGTCATTGATTGGTGGAAGCGTAAGGTCGACGAGATCTATAAGGCGATTCCTGACTTCGGCGGGTTGCTGGTCAAAGCAAACAGCGAAGGACAGCCCGGACCACGAACATACAACCGGACTCACGTCGATGGCGCAAACATGCTCGCTGCTGCGCTCGCGCCGCATCATGGCATCGTGATGTGGCGTGCGTTTGTTTACGACATGAAGCCCGGTTACGACCGTGCCGGCGCGGCCTACGAGAATCTTCAGCCGTTCGACGGGAAGTTTGCGTCAAACGTGCTGCTCCAGGTCAAGAACGGACCGATAGATTTCCAACCGCGCGAGCCTTTTCATCCGCTCTTCGGTGGCATGCCACGCACGCAGTTAATGCCCGAACTGCAAATCACGCAAGAGTATCTGGGCTTCTCTAATCATTTTGTTTTTCTGGCAACGATGTGGCGTGAGTTTCTCGACTCGGACACATACGCGGCTGGTCCAAATTCTACAGTAACCAAAGTGGTGAATGGCACGCTGTACCATCAACGCCTGACTGGTATCGCCGGCGTTGCTAACACCGGCTCGGATCGCAACTGGACGGGCCACCATCTGGCTCAGGCAAACTGGTACGCTTTCGGACGTCTTGCGTGGCAACCGAATACGCCGTCTAAACAGGTCGCGACGGAATGGACGAAGATGACGCTGACGCGCGATGCAAGTGCAGTAGCCACTCTTGTGCGTCTGATGCTCGAGTCGCATGAGGCGGTAGTCAATTACATGACGCCACTCGGACTCCATCATTTGTTCTGGGGCGGACATCATTATGGACCAGCGCCGTGGTGGGATACGGAAAAACGTGACGACTGGAACCCGGTTTACTATCACAAAGCTGACGCATTTGGCGTTGGCTTCGAGCGAACGAAGACGGGTAGCGACACAGTAAGCCAGTATCATCCGCCGGTGCGCCGTGAGTTTTCTGATCTCGATCGCTGCCCTGAGAAATTCCTGCTCTGGTTTCACCACGTCGCGTGGGATCGCAAATTGAAGTCGGGCCGCACGCTTTGGGACGAATTGGCGTTGCACTATCAAGCGGGTGTCGATTGGATAAGAGCGACCCGCGCCACGTGGAAGACTCTCTCCGGTGCAATCGATCCCGAGAGGTACGACGCCGTTGCTCAAAAGCTGGCGATACAAGAGCGCGATGCCGTTTGGTGGCGTGATGCGTGCTTGCTCTACTTTCAAACGTTCGCGAAGCGACCGCTGCCTGCGGGAGTCGAGCCACCGGCAAAGACACTTGAGGAATACAAGGCGAAGGCGCTGGAGTGGCAATGAAAATCGTCGACCTGCGAGCCACAACAGTAACCGTTCCGATCGAGGCGCCGTTGCGTCACGCGAACGGCTGTCACTGGGGACGGTTCGTGCGGACGATTGTCGAAGTAGAAACCGACGAAGGACTGATCGGTCTTGGTGAAATGGGCGGCGGCGGCGAGTCAGCGGAAATTGGTTTTAAAAGCTTGAAAAGCTATTTGCTTGGATTCGATCCCGCGCATATCGAAGAACTGCGCTTTCTCATCGCCAATCCCACCGCTTCGCTCTATAACAATCGCACGCAGATGTTGGCGGCGATCGAGTTTGCCTGTCTTGATATTCTCGGGCAGAAGTGGGGCGTGCCTGTTTCGGAGATTCTCGGCGGACGTTTACGCGATCGAGTTCCGTTCGCTTCGTATCTATTCTTTCGTTATCCGAATTCAGGGGCGGGTGAGATCAGAACGGTCGAACAACTCGTCGAAGCAGCGCGAGCGCTGAAGCAGCGTTACGGTTTCACTTCACACAAGTTGAAGGGCGGAGTGTTTCCTCCCGAATACGAGCTGGAGTGTTATCGTGCTCTTGCTGCGGCGTTAAAAGGCGATCGCTTCCGGTTCGATCCAAACGGTGTTTGGTCCACTGAAACTTCGATTTGGTTTGGTCAGCAGATCGAAGACATTCGCAACGACTATCTCGAAGACCCTGTGTTTGGCATGAACGGAATGCGGCGTGTGCGTGAGAAGGTCCGTATGCCGCTCGCGACGAATACCGTCGTCGTCAATTTCGAACAACTCGCGGCTAATGTTCTGAATACAGCAGTCGATGTGGTGCTGCTCGACACGACGTTTTGGGGCGGCATCCGCGCGTGTGTAAAAGCAGCGAGTGTTTGTGAAACGTTTCAACTCGGCGTTGCCGTGCATTCATCCGGTGAGCTCGGAATTCAGCTTGCTACAATGCTGCATCTCGGAGCCGTGATTCCAAACCTGTCGTTCGCGGCTGATGCGCATTATCATCACTTGACCGATGACATTATCGAAGGCGGCAAGTTCAAGTATGAAAACGGCGCCATTGAGGTTCCATCCGCACCTGGTCTGGGGGTCAAACTGGATCGCGACAAAGTAGCTGAGTATCGTGAGTTGTATCTGCGTCTGGGATCGTATCCTTACGATCAGGATCCGCTCCGGCCCGGTTGGACTCCGACGATACCAAACGATCGCTGGGCTGATCCGTTGGACGCGCGAGTGCCCGAAATCAGCTTCTGAAGCACAAGGTGGTTCAAACTTATGGTTACGTCTACTGAAAGCCGCACGAAGTTCTTCGGGTTGCTTACCGATACGGAAGAGCTTCGCGCCGAAGTCGAACTGGTAGTGAATTCGACGCCGGTCATGGATGTGCACACGCATCTGTTTCCGAGTGAGTTCAACGAACTGTGTCTTTATGGAATTGATGAACTACTGACTTATCACTACCTGGGGGCCGAAACGTTTCGCTCCGCGAGGATTACACCGGGTCAGTTTTGGTCCATGTCGAAAACGGGTCAGGCCGATCTCGTTTGGAAGACTTTATTCGTAGACAACACACCAACGTCTGAAGCAGCGCAGGGAATTGTTTCAGTCCTCGACGTTTTTGGTCTCGACACGCGCGCAGAAGACCTGAAAGAGGCACGCGAGTTCTTTAGGTCGCAACGACTGACTGAGCATATCAACCAGGTATTCGACATCGCGCGGGTGAGTGGTGTCGTGATGACAAACGATCCGCTTGATGAGGCCGAGGGAGAGATCTGGAAAAACGTCAACGTGGACCAGCGCTTCAAGTCATCGTTAAGGTTGGACCGTTTGTTGAACGGCTCCGACGCGGCAACCCGACAAATATTGGACCAGTGGATTCAGCGCCTCGATCCCGTCTACCTGGCTGTTTCATTACCACCAGACTTCAAATATCCGGGTGACGACGTTCGCGATCGGTTGTTGCGTGAAGTGGTCCTGCCGGCCGCGAAAGACCACGGCCTTGCTTTAACTCTGATGGTTGGGGTACGTCGCGGTGTAAACCCGAACCTGAGAGAAGCCGGTGATGCGTTGGGTCGCGCTGACGTGACGGCGATCGAAAGACTGTGTGGCGATTATCCCGAAGTCAGGTTTCTGGTGACGTTTCTTTCCCGCGAGAACCAGCATGAGTTGTGCGTTGCTGCGAGAAAGTTCAGCAACCTGATGCCGTTTGGCTGTTGGTGGTTTCTAAACAATCCCTCGATTGTGTCGGAGATCACGCGGGAGAGGTTTGAGTTGTTGGGGCAGAGCTTCATTCCGCAACACTCCGACGCGCGTGTGCTTGAACAATTGATCTACAAGTGGAAGCACGCTCGCAGGCAAATTGCCGACGCGCTCTCGATTTCGTACGAGCAATTATTGCAGAACGGCCGCGCGGTCACGCGTGAAGAGATCGCGCGCGACGTCAATCGACTGTTCTCCGGAAATTTTACTGAGTGGGTCGTCAGCGCTTCCTGATCTTCTCTGCGTCTCTGTGTCTCTGTGGTTAAAATTCGGCAGGCGAAAAACAACCACAGAGACACAGAGGCACAGAGAAGCAAATACTCCAGCATGCAAAGAAGGACACTTACTTGAGAAAATGGCGAACTGTTTCACTTAGCATCTACGCTGCTGTGGCCATTTCGTTTTGGTTGCCGGTTGCGCGTATGAACTCTCAGCAGAAAGCCCCGGATTACAAGAACGCGAGTTTGCCGGTTGACCGGCGCGTCGCCGATCTGCTTTCGCGCATGACGCTCGAAGAGAAGGTCGCGCAGTTGACGTGTCTTTGGGCCAACCGGCCGCAGGCCAATCCGCAAACTGACTTTGCTACCGATCGCGGCGAGTTCTCTCCGGCCAAAGCGGCGGAAGTGATGAAACACGGCATCGGCCAGATCGCGCGGCAGAGGGAGCAGAAAGATCCGCGTGAAGGGGCGAAGTTTGCCAACGCAGTTCAGAAGTGGTTGATCGAAAACACGCGGCTCGGCATCCCGGCGATCCTCCACGACGAAATACTTCACGGGCACATGGCGAAGGGCAGCGCCAGCTTTCCGCAACCGATCGCACTCGCCACAACGTGGGATCCGGAGTTCATCACTAAAGTGTTTACAGCGGGCGCATTAGAGACGCGCGCTCGCGGAAGTCATCAGGTGCTTGGACCAAATCTCGATCTCGGCCGCGATCCGCGTTGGGGACGCACCGAAGAGACTTACGGTGAAGATCCTTATCTAACGTCGCGCATGGCTGTCGCGATCGTGAAAGCCTTGCAGGGACCAGGACCAGGCGTTGACCAAAACCACGTCATCGCCACCGCCAAGCATTTCACTGGACACGGTCAGCCCGAAAGCGGTACCAATATTGGACCAGTCAACTTTTCCGAACGAACATTGCGTGAATATTTTTTGCCGAGCTTCAAGGCCGCGGTGACCGAAGCGGGCATCATGAGCGTGATGCCTTCGTACAATGAAATCGACGGCGTGCCGTCGCACGCAAACAAATGGTTGCTGCAAAAACTCCTGCGTGAGGAGTGGGGCTTCAAGGGCACCGTAGTTTCCGACTATTACGCGATTCCGCAGATGCAGGATCTGCATCATCTCGTCGCCGATAAAGCTGCGACTGCCGAAGCCGCGATCGAAGCCGGGGTGGATACTGAACTTCCTGATCCCGATGCTTTCCCGACGCTCTTGCAGTTGGTAAAGGAAGGCCGTGTTTCAGAGGCGACGCTCAATGAGGCAGTCGCACGAAACCTGCGCGCCAAGTTTTTGCTTGGTTTGTTTGAGAATCCTTACGTTGATGTGGAACGTGCGGCGCAGGTCACCAATTCGAAAGAGCACATCGCGTTGGCGGCGGAAGCGGCGCGGAGATCGATCACGCTGTTAAAAAACGATAACAACGTGCTCCCGTTGAATCTGAGTGCTTTGAAGTCAATCGCGGTTATCGGTCCAAATGCCGCGCAGGTCCATCTCGGAGGCTACAGCGATGATCCCGGTCGCGGTGTGAGCGTGCTTCAGGGAATCAAGGACAAGGTGGGGGATCGAACGAAAGTCGTATATGCCGAAGGTTGCAAGATAACGAAAGAAGGCGGCAACTGGTTTGCGGATCGAGCTCAGCTTAACGATCCGGCAGACGATCAAAAACTGATCGACGAGGCAGTGGCAGTTGCAAAGACGGCGGATGTCGCCCTGCTTGTGCTGGGTGGAAATGAGGATACGAACAAAGAAGGCTGGGCAAACAATCATCTTGGCGACCGCGACAGTATCGACCTGGTGGGCCGGCAAAATGATCTCGTCAAAGCCGTGCTCGATACTGGCAAGCCAACCATCGTGCTGCTTATTAATAGTGGCCCACTCTCGATCAATTACATCGCAGAAAATGTGCCTGCCATTCTCGAAGGCTTCTATTTAGGACAGGAAACCGGCGTTGGCGTCGCCGACGTTTTGTTCGGCGATTACAATCCGGCCGGTAAACTCGCCATTAGCTTTCCGCGATCGGTCGGGCAGTTACCGCTTTACTACAATCGCAAACCGACAGCACGTCGCGGCTACCTCTTCTCAAACAAGGAGCCATTGTTTCCGTTCGGTTTTGGTTTAAGCTATACCACCTTTGGTTATAGCGACCTGAAGATTAGTCCGGCAAAGATCGGTCCCGGAGACAGCGCGAAAGTCAGCGTTACGGTCACGAACACCGGCAAACGTGCCGGAGACGAGATCGTGCAACTCTACATACGCGATCTGGTTAGTTCAGTAAC
>DATNJO010001064.1:0-9330 GCA_035603895.1 Pyrinomonadaceae bacterium | reverse complement strand
AAAGATTGTGCCAGAACCGGTACGAGCCGGTGATTTTCCTCGACAGTGACTGGACCTCCAACAATGCTTTGGACACCCAACTCCTTCAGCTTGTGAGCCAACTCCTCGGCGCGCTGCATCTGCCCCAGATGGCGGGTGCAGGTGATTCCGACCAAATCGAACGACGCCAGATCATAATCTTCCTCGATGTCTTCGCAGACGTCGTAGGCAAGTGTGACATCAACATTATGCTTGCCATTTCCGTTTCCATCGGGTGAGATGAGCCCGGCTAATAGTGGCAACGTGAGACTGAGCGTGGAGGCTGAGCGTAACGAGTCTCGATAGCTCTTGTTCTTCTTCAGCCCTTCGTGCGTGTATGTGGATGGTTCGATTAAGAGGACTCGCATCCTACAACCTCAACTTTTTGCATAATCGTTGAGCAGTGGGTTTGACGGCTCAAGTTTGGGGTTAGATCGTGGACAGTGTAGAACACTTCATAATTTCAGTCACTCATTTTTGAGGTTGTCTAAAATGTTTGATTTGTCGGGACAAGCGCGCTAGAGTGAAGCGCATTAGCTGCCTACTTGAAGGATGCGGTCCTTAGCCGAACCAGCAATGCCTTGAGCACATCTACTCGGTAAATTACGCACTACATACTTCGAAGGATTTTGTGATGGATAATTATCAGCCCTCAACCTATGGCGACTCAATGGCCGACATCTATGACGAGATACAGGGCGATCGCGACGCGCCGGCAGCGGTCGCATGTCTGGCGGCGCTGGCCGGCCAGGGTCCGGCTCTGGAACTCGGTATCGGGACCGGACGCGTGGCCCTCCCGCTCAGCACCGCGGGAATACAAGTTCAGGGGATCGAAGCTTCATCAGCTATGATCGAACAGCTTCGTGCCAAGCCAGGAGGACAGCAGATTCCCGTCGTCTTGGGCGACTTTGCAGACCTGCCAGTCGAGGGTAAGTTCAGTCTGATATTCGTGGTGTTTGGCACATTCTTCTGCCTCACTTCTCAAGAGAGTCAGGTTCATTGTTTCCGCAGAGTAGCGGAACAACTCACGAGCGATGGCCTTTTTGTGCTCGAGGCCTCCGTGCCGGACTTTTCGGGCTTTACGCGCTCCCAGAATGTTCGCCTTTCGAATATGGCGTTGAATCGCGTTATCATATCCGCGACAGAACACGATCCCACCACCCAGCGAACAATGACGCAGCACATCGTGGCAACCCAGCAAGGGATTCGATTAATGCCGGTTAGTGTGCGTTATGCGTGGCCCAGCGAACTTGACTTGATGGCCCAATTGGCGGGCATGGAATTGAAAGAGCGCTGGGGTGACTGGCACCGCAACCCGTTTTCTGCGAACAGCACGCGGCACATTTCAGTGTACGGCAGAAAAAAATGATGTGGGATGATGACCTTCAGTTAGCCATGCAGCTCGCAGATCTGGCCGACCAAATCAGCTTATCCTACTTTCGGTCTTCCCACTTGATAGTCGACAAGAAATCAGACGACTCTGATGTCTCGCTCGCGGATCGCGAAGTGGAGATAGCCCTGCGGAAACACTTGGCATCTGCGCGACCGCACGATGCGATAGTAGGGGAGGAATTTGGTGCTGGCGATGTAATCTCAACCCGCCGTTGGGTTCTGGATCCGATTGATGGAACGACGCGATACTTGCGCGGCATCCCGCTCTTCGCCAGTTTGATTGCGCTCGAGCAGGATGGGGACTCGGTGCTCGGAGTTGCATCCGCACCAGCTCTGAAACGACGTTGGTGGGCAGCGCGAGGGCTTGGAGCTTTTGTCGACGGTCGTCCGATTCGCGTGTCCGCGATCTCGAAACTTGGAGAAGCTCATCTATCGCTCGGCAACCCCGGCAACTGGCTGCCAGGCGGCCAATTTAAACGGTTAGGCTTGCTTTCCGATCGCGCGGGGAGCACTACTGGCTATGGCGATTTCTGGCCTCACATGCTCGTTGCAGAGGGAGCCGCTGAGGCTGCCATTGAGCCGTCTGCGGCACTGTGGGATCTCGCGCCATTGAAGGTGATTGTCGAAGAGGCTGGTGGCCGCTTTACTGACTTCACCGGTGTGTCCACAGCCGCAGGCCAGTCCGCCATTTCGAGCAACAGCATCGTTCATGACGAATTGGTCCAACTTCTCAAAGACGATCTTGATAACAGCAGTTATAACTAGGGAACGATGACTAACAGCCTGCCAGTAGTTATGGGCCTCAACTGTGCGCACGACGCCGCAGCCTGTATCTTGATTGACGGCCAGATAAAGACTGCGATCGCCGAAGAGCGCCTAACGCGGAAAAAGCACCAGGAGTTTTATCCTGAGAATGCGATCAAATACTGTCTTGATGACGCTGGGCTTCGCGACATAAATGCGGTTGATTGCATCGTCGTCAATCAATATGCAGACGCGGACTTTATCAGTCGATTGTCCGACGAAAAATACCGTGGTTCAGTCTTCTGTAATCCTTCTCACCATCTTCTTCATGCCTATTACGCCTGGGTCGCTTCCCAATTTGAGGAAGCTGCGATCTTGATCGTGGATGGCAGTGGATATAGTTACGGTGAATACCAAAGGCGTAACAGTCCGCACCTCGGAGAGCCCCCGCCGTACTCCGAGATGGAAGAAGCGGAATCACTCTTTTTCGCTCGGAACGGAGATATTGAATTAGTCGACAAGCGTTGGGGGTTATGGGAAGCGAGCAAGCCCGTTTACTACCGCTTTCCAAGTCTTGGCCACTTGTTCTCTATGGCCTCACAATACATCTTCGGCCACTGGGTACACGCCGGCAAGACGATGGGATTAGCACCATACGGTGATCCGAAAGCGCTTCCAGGTCAATTCATCACCTACACGTCTTCAGGATTGGAAGTTGATACAGAGTGGGTCACTCGTCTGCCGCCGCGCAGCACTAGTCCGGCGCATCTCGATAAACTTTGCTGCGATTTGGCAGCGAAAGTACAAGACGAACTGGAAGAAGCGATGCTCTTCCTGGCGAATCGGCTCTATGAAGCGACAGGTTGCGAAAACCTTTGCATTTCAGGAGGCGTTGCGCTGAATAGCGTTGCCAATGGACGCATCCTGCGTGAGGGTTCGTTCCGGAAACTCTTCGTAACTCCCGCCGCTGGTGACAATGGAATATCTATCGGCGCCGCTTTGTACGGCTACCATCGCTTAACCGGCAAGGTGCCTGCTTGGGATTACAAGCACGACTTCCATGGCAGAACATATTCCGGGACGGAACTCGCGGCCGTGCTCGAACATAACCCGCTGGTCTTATGTGAAAAAACGGAAGACGGCGCACGGCAAGCCGCACAGGATATCGCGGATGGAAAGATCATCGGATGGTTCGAAGGAGGGAGCGAGTTCGGTCCCCGCGCTCTTGGACATCGCAGCATCTTATGCGATGTGCGCGACAAGGACATGAAGGATCGCCTCAATGCGACTATAAAGTTTCGCGAGCCTTTCCGGCCTTATGCCGCCTCGGTCCTCTCGGAACATGCCGGTGAGTATTTCGACCTGGAAGTCGAGAGCCCATACATGCTGGTTGTTGCTCCAGTACTTGAGGATAAGAAGCGCTTGATTCCAAGTGTGTGCCACGTCGATGGCACTTGCAGAGTGCAAACTGTTCCTCCTGCTTTCGAGGGAAAATATCGCCGGCTGCTGGAACATTTTCACGAACTGACCGGTGTTCCGCTCGTGCTCGATACCTCCTTTAACGTCCAGGGCGACCCAATCGTCGAAACTCCACTGGATGCGTTGCGCTGTTTCATGGGGTCTAACATGGATGCGGTCTACTTCGACAATTACCGGGTAACGAAAATATTCCTGGGCGAGGTGGAAAACATAAGTCAGATCATTCCGGTCATAAACGATGGTCTGACGCTGAGTAACTCGATGAAGGCGCAGAACGGTGGCTGGATATCAGAGGCGTGGTCAGTACAGAAGCGAAATGGTATTCGAGTTCAAGTGGGGTCAGCCGAATTTGCCGCGCTCCGCCTGATTGATGGCAAGAGAACGATCGTTGAGATTAATAATTGCCTCTCCGAGAAGTTAGGCCACTATGAGTTGAAGCTGCTTTTCTCGAGTCTGCAGCGTCGCGGGCTAATCTCTTTCCTGATTTCCTGAACTCTTCCGGTGCCAATAAGAAATCGTCATTGAGGTGAGTGACGGCATGAAACTACACGTACTGGGGTGTAGCTCGATATATCCAAACGGCGGTCAGGCGACATCCGGTTATGTCGTCGAAACAGCAGCCGGGCGACTACTCCTCGAATGCGGACATGATGTAGTTTCAAAACTCATCGAGCATTACTCCGTGCGTCACCTTACCGCCGCGGTTATTACCCACATGCACCCGGATCATTATTGCGGCCTCTTTGCACTCGGCAACTTGCTCCTAGCCGAAGGCCACCTCCGGCTCCCCCTGTTTCTACCTCCAGGCGGATTAAATATGTTCTATGAGTTCGCGGAACGGATGGGGTTCGACAACGATCTCCTCAACGATTGCTTCGAGGCATCAGAATATATTCCCAGTCGCATACTGAACGTCACCGGTCTGTCTATACACATGAAACGAACGAAGCACCCGGTGAACACCTTCGCAATGCGCTTCGTTGAGACATCGAGCAACCACGACTTCGTCTTCACGAGCGACACCGGATGGTTTGAAGAGCTATTTGAGTTTTGTCAGGGAGCGAACCTGCTGCTCACTGAGGCCACGGATTACCCACTTCCGCCGCGGTCCGAATCCGTTCGACGCTGGCACATGACCCCTGTTGAAGCGGGCCGTCTAATTAAAGATTCTGACGTAGGACGAGCTGTTATTACTCATTACGATGCAAGATTCTCAGATGCTATTCTCTCCCTCGCGCAATCTGCGAGTTCACATCAGAACGTCTCGCTAGCCGGGCTACACGAGGAGTATTCGATTTGAGCAAGCTAACAATCAAATTGGATCGGTAGTAACGACGCTTCATAGATGTCTTAATCTAAACGCCAAAGGCGTTTACTAATTTCAGCCCAGGGTTGGCGGTTTCGCCACCCTGGGACTAAGCGGATATTTTTGATAGCAATGCTGAAAGCATTGGCAAATGGCGCCTTTCTCTCGCGAACGCTTTCAGCGTAGTGGCTTTCTCACGCTGTTTACCCAGGGTTGTGCCAACACTGGGCTGAAACCAGCAAACGCCTTTGGCGTTCAGATTAGGACATCACTACCAATTGGATCGGCAGCATTGATGTCGAGGGCGAAGATACTTATAATCTGCCGCGCATTCTCATAACCCTAACTTGTGTAAACAATGAAACAATCGGATGGACCAACTGCTAGCGTCTTAGCGCTTTCAGAAGAGTGGACGCGTCGAGGACGAGTGTGTGATGCGTGGGCAAGTACCGGTAATTCGCTCACGAAGTACGACAAGTCGTTGGAAGGGACATTCCCGATCTACGGCAGTCATGCGCGCGGCGCATACCTGTGGGATATAGACGGTAACCGATATATCGACTATATCCTCGGATATGGGACAGTCGTTCTTGGTCATGCCGACCCGAGAGTGTCGGATGCAGTGATTCGAGAACTAAGCACCGGCAACAATCTCTCGCCGCTTTGGCGACCACTTCAAGTTGAAGTGACGGAACTCTTGACCACCGTCATACCGGGCGCCGAAATGGCCTTTCTGATGAAGGCAGGTTCGGACGCTACGAGCGGTGCGCTCCGGCTCGCTCGTGTTTTCACTGGCCGCGACAAGGTCATACGGTGGGGTTATAACGGCTGGCACGATTGGTGTGCGCAGAATTCGGAAGGCATACCCGCTGCGGTCAAGGCTAACAGTCTTACGTTCTCATATAACGATACAGCGTCGCTGCGTAAAGTATTCGAGGATCATCCGAACCAGATCGCGTGTGTTCTGATGATGCCGTTTGAAGTCGAAAAGCCAGAGCCGGGTTTTCTTCAGCAGGTCAAGGAGATCGCGCACGAACACGGCGCTCTCTTCATTTTGGATGAGCTTCGTTCAGGCTTCCGCATGGCCATTGGCGGGGCACAGGAGTATTTCGGTGTCCAGGCAGATATGGCGGCCTACGGCAAGTCGATGTCGAACGGTTATGCGATTTCGGCGATCACGGGACGAGCCGAGTTGCTCCGCGGGATCAGTCGCACGCAAATGGTTTCCACGTTCTTCGGCAATTCCGCAGAGATGGCTGCGGTCAAGGCTACGATTTCAGCGTTGAGGGAGTCAGACGCAATTCCGCACATCTGGAAGATGGGGACGGCTTTCATAGAGGGCTTGCGTGAACTCACCGCAAAATACGACGTGCCAGTAGAGGTAGTGGGCTATGCGCCTTATCCGTACCTGCGCTTCACCGGCACAAACGAAGAAACGGTGAAGGCGAACAAAGCGGCATTTTATACCGAGACGACGAGGAGCGGGATACTGCTTCATCCCAGTCATCACTGGTACGTCTCGGCCGCACATGTTGAAGAAGACATTGTTCAAACCCTTGAGGCTTGTAAACGGGGCTTTGAGGCAATGCAACGCGGATCCGATTCGCATAGCCGGATAAAGACTCACGACTCTGCGCCCCGCGCTCAGAAACACTCACTGGATACGAATGCAGGATCTGTTGACGAAGGATTGTCCCTCAACGCAGTAATTGTCGGATTCGGTTCATCCGCGCGCCATGGTCACCTGCCCTGGTATCTCAACAACCCGTCGGTGAAGCTTTCAGGAGTAGTGGAACCGACGCCCGATGGACGGGCGGTAGCACAGACTCTATTGCCACACGTCCCCGTCTTTCCGAGCCTCCGAGCACTACTCGACGAGCAGCAACCGGCTTTCGTCGACATCACCGCGCCACCATCCGCGCATCGCGAATTGATTCTCGAAGCGACCGCAGCAGGCGCGCATGTCTTCTGCGAGAAGCCGTTCGTCACGAGTTGGCAGGCGCTTCAGGATATTGGAGCGACGCGCCGCAACGAAGGGCCAATCATTGCCGCGTGTCATAATTGGTACTTCGCGCCATCCATTCGCAAGGGACTGGAAATGGTAGCCGCTCGACTCATCGGCGAACCGCGGAAGGTTTACTTCGAAGTGGGCCGGCCAGAGCCGGCACGAGGTGCGGACCACTGGAAGCCCACCTGGCGTCAATCCATGAATGAGGGCGGCGGGATCATCGGCGACCTGGGATATCACGGCTTCTATCTGGTCTCGAGAATCTTCGAGCGCGCACCGATCTCTGTGCGGGTTCACTCGGTAAAAACGATCGGAAACGGTGATGCTGCTGAAAGCGCCGCTTCCATTGACCTGGATTGCGGCGAAGGAAAACACGCTAAGTTGATGCTCAGTTGGCTCAGCACTGGTCGCAAAACCTTCCTCAAGGTTGAAGGCTCACAGGGACAGCTTGTAGTGGAGGACGACAAACTCTGTTTCAGCACGAACGGGAGTCAGAATGCCGAAGAGTGCTTCGAGCCGCTGACTGCCGATTCATGGCATTCAGGGTGGACGGGCGCAGCACTCGATTCGTTCCTGGCAGCCGTGCGAAGCGGCGAGCGTGATGCAGCGTGGCAAGATATTCGTTGGAGCGTAGCCACGCTGGATGCAGCGTACGCTTCTGTCAGGCAGGGATCTGCAATAACGATTTCATCGCCATGACTCATCATGCGATCTTGAAATGGGCCGCCGGTTCCGCCCATCCTCTACCCTCTCGCGTAGAGTTCGATGAAGACACATTGCTCGACTTAGTGGACGCGCATAACTTGTCGGGAAGATTCCTGAGAAGGTTGGAGAGCGGTACGCCTTCCTGGGTAACTCCCAAACTCCAGCGTTCGCTTCGAGATTTGCACGGAGAGATTAGATCGCGCGTGATTGAGAACGCGAACGCGATCAGGGAACTCCGCAGTCGCCTGCCATCATCGGCTGGTGTAGTGATCATCAAGGGAATGTCGACTTACGCTCTCGTGAAACAAGATCACACCATGCGGTGCGGAGACGTGGATTTGTTAACCAGCGACAGTCATGCCGTAATAACCGCACTCAGCGATCTTGGATACCGGCAAACCAGAGCTCCGTTTCTCTATGAGCTGGGAGAGTATACGAAGGGCGCTGTTGAGTTTGACGTGCATGAATACTTTCCTGTTTATTCCTACTCGCCTTCGCTAGCGGTTGCCGACCTCCGGCCAGAGCATCATCCCACCGTTTGGCAGCAGTGCTATCAATTACAGCAGCACGAAATTTTTTATGACGCTTTGAGCAGTGATGCAATTCTGAGTGATGATTTAGAGACAAAAGGCGTACCCGTACCTGATCCCAATATTCTGGCGCTCATTCTGTGCTCGCACGCGTTTCTGAACTACACCAACCTATGGTCGATCTCGCACCGGGAGAAGGCGTACGTTCGGCTCGGTGAAATTGCAGACCTGTTTGACCTCACCACGCACCCGGCGTTTAGCGGCGCACGCTTTTTCCAACTTGTTACCAGGTTCGGCGCACATAACGCAGTTGAGTGGGCCGCGTGTGTTGCAGCATCCCTTTTTGGCAAGAACCCTCTCCCACTCGACGTTCCAGTACGGCTCGATGAGGAGTTGCCGGCAGGCCGGTTTCCGCGGTGCTTGTGGTGGAATTTCTGGATCGACCTGCGGTCCTCGAGACCGGACGAATTCCTGAATCGTTGGTGGCTGGACATGACGTCGGTTGTTCGAGCTATCGGACCCAATACGTTGCCTGCTGTTAATGGTCGCACGGCTAGACACTCGACGGTCAGCACGCAAGCGGCGCTACCGCTACGGCGCTTCATCACACAAACAACTGACCAGTTCCCGGTTCCGCTGGACCTGGAAGTGAGCAGGTCGGAGCGTGGCATCCGGCTAGACCTCCAGTTCACGAAGGAACTCAGCGACGCGGCTCGAGTCAGAGTGGATTTCGGGAACGCAGCGAGCGAGTGGGTGCAATCGTTCGAAAACTCTGCGCCCTCTTTGATTGGAACCCGCTCCACGGTTTCTTTCGCCGAAACCAGCGCGGGCTGCGAACTGGCGTGGGAGTTCCCTTGGGAAGTGCTGAAAGGGCTTGGTCCGACCGATCGCGAGGTATCGCTGCTAGCCGGGATCGCCAAACACTCGGAACGCAGGGGACTGTTTGCAAGCACTTTAATTCCCCTGAAGGTTTGCTTCGATTCATGACGGTTGCGTCACGCTGAACCGATGACGAAAGAGAAGTCTGAGAGCTGTTTTTCCGGATCGGCGACGATTTCCTCAAGCAGCGTGCGGTAGTTCTGAAGAATTTCCCTGATGAGCGGCACGGGATATCTCTTTACCTCATAGAAGGCGACAGCCTGTAAACC
>DATNJO010001063.1:0-4901 GCA_035603895.1 Pyrinomonadaceae bacterium | reverse complement strand
CATTACACTTGATGTCGGCCGAAACGCCCCGTGGTCCGGGAGAGACGTACGACGTTTATCACAAGCCTTTCTTCGACTCCGACGGGCGTGAGCGCAATGCGTTTGAAGGCAAAGACGAACTGGTCGTGCCGGCCGCCAGCTATTTCGTGATGGGCGACAATCGCGACAACAGTGAAGACAGCCGCTACTGGGGGTTCGTTCCACGCGATCTCGTGATCGGCCGTGCGATGTTTGTTTACTGGTCCTACGACGAGAGTGCGGAGCCGACCGGTTGGGGAATCCTGGCGGACTTTTTCTATAACACTCGCTGGAAACGTACCGGCACGTTGGTTAAGTAGTGTGTACCGACTTTTTCAAAAGCCAAACTATTCCCGGCCAATTTGTTGTTGGCTACTCACGCTGACTCTGCTCTTTTGCGCTGGGAACGTCTGGGCGCAGAAGAAGACTAAAAAGAAAACACCAACACGGCCCGCGCCGGTTACTGAACTAACGAAGCTCCGCGACGAGTTTGTTAAAGCCACAAACGAATACAAATCGAGTCTGGAAAAGCTCGTTGTGTTTTATGAGAAGGACGTAACGAAAGCGGAAGAAAAACTCTCAGTCTCGCAGAAGTTGCTTGCGGAAGGACTCGTCGCGAAGGCGCAGGTCGAAGAAAACCAGCGAGCATTGATTGCGGCACAACAAAAGGTCGCTGAAGCCCGTCGCCAGATGTCCGGCGCCGACGATCAGATCGCGGCCGTACTGGTCGAGCAATCCACGAACGAGCAGATCGCCAAGAACCTGAGTCTCGCCAAGCAGCGACTTGTCCGCACCTCTTCTTACATTCGTTTCACCGGCGGTCCGGGCTGGAATCTCGGCGAGGCTTACAAAGTTCAGCGCTTCTTTCAAGACACGTTTCATCGCCAACTGCCGATCGCGGTTTTCGGTCAGGGTGCGATTCACGATCGCTGGCGCCTGGACCATCACAACTCCATGGACATACAGCTTCATCCTGACAGCGCCGAAGGCCAGGCGTTGTTGAATTTTCTCCAACGAAACGCAATTCCTTATCTTGCGTTTCGCTCGGCTATCCCCGGAACTGCCACTGGTCCACACATCCATATCGGTCGACCATCTCATCGTTATTGACGACTCATGAACCACACAAAAGCACGAAACCCACAACTAACGTTTCAAAATCGTTTGTTTGTTTTGAGCTTCTTTGTGGCCTTGACGCTGATCGTTCCCGCGCACGCTCAAATGAACACCGCCAACTCGTTTAGCGAGAAACAAGCGTCGCACTTCGCTGCGTTGGCGATGAAGTGCGTCGCGCGCGAGTTTCCCAACAAGCCAGAACACGTCATCAATAACGCCGGTGAAGTTCAGAGTCCCAAAGCTTTGCATCCGGCCTTCTACGGCTGTTTCGACTGGCACTCATCGGTGCACGGTCACTGGATGCTGGTCCGCTTGCTGAAAAGTTTTCCCAATCTTTCCGAGTCAACAAAGATACGAAACGCCCTCAACGTAAACCTCACCGCTGAGAACATTCAGGCTGAAGTCGCTTACCTGAAGCAGCCGAATCGCCAATCGTTCGAGCGCACTTACGGCTGGGCCTGGGCTTTGAAACTCGCGGAAGAACTGCACGGTTGGAACGACACGGACGGCAGGCGTTGGTCCGAAAATCTCAAACCACTCGCGGATGCACTCTCGCAGTCGTATCGCAATTTTCTTCCCAAGCAAACCTATCCTATCCGCACCGGCGTGCATCCAAATACCGCTTTCGGATTAGCGTTTGCGCTCGACTACGCAAAGACAACCGGCGATCGAGAATTGGAGTCGCTACTCGACGAGCGCAGCCGCACCTATTATGCAAAGGACACGAACTATCCCGGCGCATGGGAGCCCGGCGGCGAAGACTTCTTTTCTGCGGCGCTGATGGAAGCCGATCTCATGCGGCGAGTGATGAAACCGGCGGAGTTTGCCGCGTGGTTTCGGCGCTTTCTGCCTGGAGTTACCAAAGGTAGTCCGGCTGCTTTGTTACAGCCCGCGATCGTTACGGATCGCAGCGATCCGAAACTCGTTCATCTCGACGGCCTGAATCTGAGCCGTGCCTGGTGCATGCGCAGCATCGCGCGGGCTTTGCCTGCGAACGATCCGGCTCGCGCCATTCTTTCCGAGTCGGCCGATAAACACGCCGCGGCCGCGTTGGCCCACGTCGCGAGCGGAGACTACGCCGGGGAACACTGGCTGGCATCTTTCGCCGTGTATCTGCTGTCGAACGAAGACTGAAAGTTTCCCGCAAAGGCGCAAAGACGCAAAGGAAAACAAGAAAAGTTAATGAGTAAAACTCCCTCTTTCTTTGCGTCTTTGCGCCTTTGCGGGAAATAAACTGCTTCTCGCTTGCAAGGTCTCCCCGCCTAATCCGTTCAATTCATGGTCTTAGGTACCCGATTATGAAAACTACAGCCATCTCTGTTACAGCCTTCGTCTTCCTCATCATCAGCGCTTTCATTCAGCAGCCGAATTACACTCAGCTAAAAGCTGACGCCGAGGCGCAGTACGCGCGAGGTTCCTACGCGCTTGCCAACGAAACCTACACTCGCGTCGACAAAACGAAGTTGAGCCCGGGCGAGCTGCGCTGGGTCGACTTTCGTTTGGCTGACACGTTGTGGCGATCGCAAGCCGCAACGCAGACTGCCGATACGACAAAGTTTGACATTGCCCGGAAGCAACTCGAAGAACTGCTTCGTGTGGTGGAAAAAGAAGAGGATCGCGATCTGGTTTGGGCAGAAGCGCACGAGTCGTTGGGCGATTTCTTCTGGACGCGTCGCGGCAACATGGATTGGGGTTCAGGGTGGCCACATTTCCAACAGGCGCTCGACTGGTGGGCCGGTCAACGAGATCTCGATCGCGCGCGTGCGCGTTATCTCAAGATGGTTTTCAGAGCCGCGCATCCGATTAGTGACGGCTATTATTTCTATACGTGCTACGGCAATTACATCCCGATGGATGTTCTCGAAAACGCGCTGAAAATCAGCAACACGGCAAACGATCAGTCGCACCTTCATTTCCTGATCGGAATGACGATGCGTTACACGAGCGGCGATTACGCCTCGCGCCAACGTGTGCCGGATGAGTTTGAAGATGCGCTCAGCGGTGGCCGGCAAACCGAGTGGTACGACGACTCGCTGTTTCATTACGCCGAGTGGATGAACAACAACGGCACGATCCGTCAACTGGAAGATGGCCAGTGGCAGCAACAACCTGATTATGTCAAAGCGCTGGAACTCTATCGCCGCCTGATCCGTGAGTTTGGCAAAGGTGAGACTCAGTATTTCGATCAGGCGCAGCAGCAGATCAAGAACATCACTGAAGAGACTGTCAGCGTTGGCGTGTCGAATATCTTTCTGCCGGGTTCCGAGATTCAATTCAACCTGAACGCGCGCAACGTGCGGCGCGTCGATTTTGCAATTTACAAGTTCGACATGACGCGCGACATACGTTTCAGTCGAACGGGCGACGTGGACGAAGGTGATGTTGAGACTGAGACGTGGATTCAAAAACTCCCGATCGCTGGACGTCAGCCGGTCAAGGCGTGGTCGAGGCCCGTCGACGAGAACGGCTCGCACCAACAACATAACGCCGAGGTTCGCGTCGACGGTCAACTTCAGCCGGGCGCGTATCTGCTCGAAGCGAAGAGCGGTTCGCTTTCCGCGCGCGACATCATTCTCGTTTCCGACGTAACGCTGGTCCTCAAGTCTTCAGCGAAACAAGCGCTCGCATTTTTCGTCAACGCCGTTACCGGTGCGCCGATCGCCAACGCGAACGTTGCGCTGTGGGAGAGCTTTTACCAGAACAATAAGTGGCATTGGCGACGCCTACGACAGACCACTAACGCCGACGGACTGGCGCATTTCACACTAAACAGATCCGACAGTAACACTCAACTCTTCGCGGCCGCCGCGGTCAACGAGCGACAGGCTTTTGCGGCGAGCTATGCCTACATGCAAGGTGCTCAGGATGATAGCTGGCGCATTTATGCGTTCACCGATCGGCCCGCGTATCGTCCGAAGGAGACGATGCAGTGGAAGTTCATCGCCAGACGCCGCGGCGCCGGAGCCTATTCAACACCTGCGAACCAGGTGATTGAGTATCAGATCAACGACCCGCGCGGCACGAAAGTTAGTGAAGGCAAGGCAACGTTGAATGCGTTTGGCAGTGCGTGGGGTTCGCTTGATCTGGGCGAACAATTACCACTTGGTGAATACCGGGTTCAGTTTTGGGATGAAGGCCGCCACAACAGCATCGGCGGCGCTCAACTGTTCCGCCTCGAGGAGTACAAGCTTCCGGAATTCAAAGTCGACGTTAAGACACCCGAACAGGACGGCAAGAAAAAAGCATTTCGTCTCGGCGAGAAAGTTGAAGTCGAAATACAGGCTGATTACTACTTCGGTGGTCCAGTCAGCAATGCTTCAGTGGAAGTCGTGGTCTACCAGAACCCGTTCTATCACTATTGGTTTCCGTACCGCGAATATCCGTGGTACTACGACGACATTCAGAACGCGCGTGGTTATTACTACGGCCAGGGCCCGGTCATCAAACGCGAGACGATAAAGACTGACTCGACCGGAAAAGCAAAGCTGAGCTTCGACACGCCGCGCGAGAACTACAATCAGGATTTCCAGTATCGCATCGAAGCGCGCGTCGTCGATTCGTCGCGGCGCGAGATTGTTGCGAGCGACACGGTGCGCGTAACGCGGCAACGTTATTACGTCTATCCGCGCCCTGCGCGAAACATCTCGCGGCCCAAAGACAAAGTAACAGTCGATATCAAAGCGCTCGACGCCAACGAGCAGCCGGTGCAGACCGAAGGCACCGTGAAAATCACACGCGATTACTGGTGGGAGATCTGGATCGATCCG
>DATNJO010001062.1:0-6118 GCA_035603895.1 Pyrinomonadaceae bacterium | reverse complement strand
GGTGGAACGAATTCGATTCGTGGTTGTGGAGGAGTAAATGAAACTGCTGCGCTGGCTGTTTGAGTCTGTGGTATCTGTGGAATCTGTGGCTCAACTGGGGTTGGGGTCTGTGGCACGTAGTCGTTGCGTGCCAATGCCTCGCGTACGGCTTCACGCACTGCGTCTGCGACGGCTGCGGAGCGCCGAAAGCGCACTTCAGTTTTCGCCGGATGCACGTTCACGTCGACCTCTTCCAACGGCGTCTCGATGAACAACAACGCCGCGGGGTAGAAACCGTACGGGAGAATCGAACGATAGCCTTCCGACAACGAGCGCCCGATCATTTGATCGCGAACGTACCGGTGATTCACAAACAGGTACTGATGGTCGCGCGACGTGCGCCGGTCGCGCGGCGCCGATACGAAACCTGTCACCCGCGCCACGTTACGATCACCACCATCCACTTCCAACAAGTTCTCCACAAACGCCGCGCCAAAAATCTGATACGCACGCTCGCGCAGATCTTTCGCCGCCACCGCGCGCACCACGTCGCGCCCGTTATTCACAAGCGTAAACGCAATCTCCGGGTGAGCGAGCGCGTAGTGCGTCACCATGTTTGTCAGGTGAAACGTCTCCGTCGCTTCCGCTCGTAAAAACTTTCGCCGCGCGGGCACATTGAAAAACAGGTCGCGCACGGCGATCGTCGTTCCGCGCGGATGCGCTGCATCTTTCACGTCGCGCATCCGGCCGCCTTCGATCGCGACGCGCGTTGCCGCCGCTGCGTCTTCAGTACTGGTGGTCAGTTCGACTTTCGCTACCGACGCAATCGAAGCAAGCGCTTCACCGCGAAAACCAAGCGTGCCAATCGCGATGAGATCGTCCGTGGCACGAATCTTCGACGTCGCGTGACGCTCAAAAGCGAGAATCGCATCGTCGCGCACCATGCCCTCGCCGTCGTCTGAAACTTTCAGCAGGCGGCGTCCACCGGCTTCGATCTCGATCGTGATGCGCGTGGCGCCCGCGTCGATCGAATTTTCGACGAGTTCTTTGGCAACTGAAGAGGGACGCTCAACGACTTCGCCCGCGGCGATTTGATTGGCGACGTGATCTGCGAGGACGCGAATTTTGGACACAGATTTTACAGATACACGACCTGATGATCGTTTGACCCCAGGTTGATGGCGTTGAAGATCCACTCGATCACGTAGGTGCCGTGGCGTGCGAGCAGTGAAGTGATGTTGATGTGTCGTTCCTGCAAGTCTTTGTTGGGGTAGAGCTGGTCGAAAGCACGCTCCAACTGGCGGTGCGCGGCTTCGTCGCGGGACATCTGCGCGCGCACAAAGCGGCTGCGCAGTCCGTCGAGTTGATACTGAATTTTCTTGCGGCCGGTGTCGAGCGCGCTCGCGAGCGTCGGGTCGACTGTCTTCAACTCGTCGCGCAAACGATCGAGTTCCTGGTTGATGCTTTCTTCCGTGTCGGCGAAGCGTTTTGCAGTGCCCGCGCCGAGATGTTCTTCGACGACGCGTTTGATGACGGTTTCCATTCCGTCGAAAAAGTCGGCAAGACCGAGTCCGTATCTTTCGAGCACGCGGCCCGCGTGGCGCTCGATCATGGTCAGACTCGAACGCGGCAGAATCGGTGTCGCCGGACGTTCGAGCAAACGATAGACTTCGGCAGTTTGCGCGAAGTAAGCGATCTCAGCGGCGCCGCCGTAGTAGGCGAGTGTCGGCAACAGATAATCCTGGACCACCGCGCGCAGGGTCACGTTTGGACTGAAGCGTTCGGGATTGTCGCGCGCCATCGCGGCGAGTTCTTGAGCCGTGTATTCGGTTGCGTTTTCTTTCGTGCGGTACTTGCCGTTGTCGCCGCGCGCGAGTGCGTGTCTCGCGCCGGTTTCGTCGTGTAGAAAAAGCGGAAACGAGTTTGCGGTGGCAAGCACTTGCGCGTGATAGCCGGCGGCTTCGAGGTCGCGACTGCGCTGTTCGAGAGCGGCGGCGATTTCAGGCGCGCGTTCGGCTGCGGTTGAATAAAGCGGCGCGGCTAGTTTTTTGAGTTCGCTGTCGAGCGGATTCAAAAAGATCAAACCGTGACGGCCGAGTAGCGACGTCATCATCGTCGCGAAAGCTTCGGAATACGAGCGTCCGGGTTGCCACGCGCTTTGGACCAGCGACTTCATGTCGTCGGTAAATTCCGAGGCGGGCAGCAGTTCGAATAGTTGATCGATTACCTCGGTGATCGACTCGTCCAAGTGGACGAGACCAACCGGTTGACCTTCCTGGTGCAGGTCGGTTTTCACGTTGACCTGTTTGAGCTGGCAATCACGTCCGATGAACTCGGAGAACGCGACTTCCGCGAAATCGTGATCCTCGGCGGCGATCCAAAACACGGGAACGGCTTTCGTGCCGCGCTGCCGCAAACAGCCGGCGAGTTTCACCGCTGAGAGTGCTTTGTAGATCGTGTAGAGAGGCCCGGTGAAGAGACCGGCCTGTTGACCCGAAACGACCGCAATGCTGTCTGACTCTCGCAGCAGGTTTATGTTGTCTAACGTTTCCTGCCCAGCGCCCCAACGCGCGTTCATCGCCGCGAGGGCGTCCGCGAGTTTGTTTCGATCGACCTGTTGCGCCGCGAGCACTTCAGGCACGCGCGATTGCAACTCGTGATGAAATTTCACGGCTGACGGATAGAACCGCCGTAACGCTACCGGATCGTTTAGATAGTCGAGAAACAGACGCGTCATGTGGGGAACGCGTTCAAATGGAAGAGTCTCAACGCGCAATCCAGACTCTTCAGGGGTGCTGTAACAGGCAGGTTCGGCTGTGCTCAAGAGATTAAAGGCTCCTGCGCGACATTCTACATTAGTGGACAGGATTAACAGAATTGACAAGATGGCTAAAGGCAAGGTCCAGCAAGCGGAACTTTACCTCAGTAAGTCATCTTGTCAATTCTGCAATCCTGTCAAAAGGGTTTTGATCTCGGCGCGGGCGTCGTTGTCGGGAGGGCGCAGGGGGGCGCGGACGGAGCCGCCATGATAGCCGGCGAGGTCGAGGGCCGCTTTTAGGCCGCCGATGCCGTAGCGGGTTGTGACTGCTGTTGCGAGCGGTGTTAGTTTGGTTTGCAAAGAACTCGCGCGTTGAAGGTCGTCGCGATGGAAGGCGTTGAAGAGTTCTAAACAAACTTCGGGAACAACGCAGCCGACGGCGAGAATCGCGCCTGTTGCACCAGCCTGGAGCGCGTCGAGCAATACGGTTCCGTTCCCTGTAAGAGCAGCGAACTCCGGCGGGCACAGTTTTACGGTCTGCGCGAATCCAGCCACGTCGTTAGAACTGTCTTTAACCCCGATGATGTTCTGGTGTTCGCTCAGACGCGCAATCGTTGCCGGTTCGATCTTGATCCCGGTGAGCGCGGGCATACTGTAGAGCAACACCGGAACAGGCGACGCATCAGCCACGGCTCGGTAGTGATTGACGAGCGCGTCCTGCGTGATCGCTGAACGGTAGTAATGTGGCGTGAGGACCAAAACGGAGTCAGCGCCGCACTGCACCGCTTTTTTGATCTCCGCGATCGTGCCACGTGTGCTGTGTTGCCCGACGCCCGCGATGAACGCGCCGTCACTCGGAATCTCTTGGCGGGCGACTTCGAGCGTGCGCAAGTACTCGTTCTCTTCCAAATGCACACGCTCGCCGGTCGAACCCAACAACACAAATCCCGAGATACCTGCCGATCTCCACTTTCGAATGTTCTCGGCCAGCGCGTCGAGATCGAGCTCCTCGGTTTCAGTGAACGGAGTAGTGGTAGGCAGCAGTATGCCGCGCAGTTTATTCATGCCAGGGAAAACTCACTTACGCTGCGAGTGGCTTTGGATCGCCCTTCTGTAGTTTACCGTCAACCCACGTCATGCGCATTTCAAACTGGAAGTTTATGTTGACGCTGTTCTCCGTCACATCGAGCACAATCGACAGCGCCTTGATAAGGTTTGTCGGGTTTGCAGTGAACGCGATCTGAAACGAAAACTTATTGTCGGGATCCTGGTTGTTGTATTTGATCTGGAACGTCAAAACGCCGGACTTGAAGACAAATTTTCCCTCGACTTTCAGATCGTACGTGATCGTCTGTCCCTGCTTGGAAAACTGCGCCTGGATCGTCAGCATGTTGTTTTGAGACCAACGGTACGCCGCCGACAGCTCCATCTTCATGTTTGTCTGCGAACCATCGGTGTGCTCGATGAGCCAATCGGCTGAGAGCGTGAGGTTGCGTTGATCGCCAAGCTGCTTGTTGATGCTCAAGTTGCCGCTCACCTTCGCGGTGAACTGCTTTTTGGAGTAACCGAGAAACACGTCCCAGTTTGCTTTGCCGCTGTTCCACTGGTGCTGTCCGTTGATGTTGAAGGCGAACTGAGTTCCCTGCTCGTCGGCATAGTAAGCCAGGCCAGCACTGACTGCTTTGAACTTTCCTGCGAATCCGAGAGTCACTGCGGGTTTCGTGACGTCGCCTTTTACCTGCGACACAAACACGAGCTGATTGCCCTTGAGATCCCAGTTGCCGACGAACTTCAGATCGGCTGCGATCTTTTTGGTTGTTCCATTCGTGAGCGTGTTCGTGGTGCTCGCTTTGAAGCGCAGTAGATCGTTGCTCTTGAACGGCGTGATGTCATTCTTCAGTGCGTCCAGACTCGCAACGCCGCTGTCGCCCGTGACCTCAGCAGTTCCCCCGCCGGTGAGATCGATCACAAGGTTATGAGTCTTCGAATCGAACCGCAGACCTCCGTAAAGCGTGAGGTTGCGTTGCGTCGCCGCGCCCGTGTCCGCCGCGATCAGTTGGTAAACGATGTCTTGCGCGTCGTCGACCTGAATCGATCCGAGGAAAGTGAAAGGAGCGGAATCCGCGCCGCCATTCGCCGCAGCCGGAATAACTGCTTGCAGTTGGTTTTGTGGATTGAAGCTGTACTTTACGGGCACCGGCGGCTGGGCCTGTCCGCCGATGTCGTAACGAATCTGATTGTCCTTTGGCTCGCCGGCCTGCGGTTGAGTGCGCCACGTTCCTGACGGCGCATCGTTCACGAGCACTTTTCCATCTGGTCCAAAAACTCTGGTTTCTCCTTGAAAGTTCAAACTCAAGCCGTTCATGATGTTCTCCTTGAGAGGGGACTAATCTTGATAACTGTTGTTAGAAATCGAGCGAGAGCCCGGTGACTACAGTTCCGCGGCGGTGCAGCAGTGAATCGGGAGACCGTGCGTAGCCGATAGTCAGGTTCGCGCGTTTGTTCTTGATGAATGCGAGGCCGCGCAGTTCCGCGGCAATTCCATAACCTTTGACGCCGTGCGCGGGATTGAGAATCTCTCCCAGCTCTTTTGTCTCGAAGGCGTGGCCGCGATCGTAAAAGATCTTCACGTAGGTATTTGCGAGATCGATTCCGCCGAAGTTGGCTGGTGTTGATTCTTCATTCGGATTCGGATTGTTGTTTTTCTTGCCGCGCGGAAACAGGTTTCTGACCGTTCGCACCAGTGGCAACAGTCCAACACCAAACTCCGAGCGATCGTAAGCATAACTGTTACCGACAATCTCGCCTTCTTCCAACCCGCGCACGTTCAATGGTCCACCCAAGCGAAAGAGCTTGAACAGCGGCGTTCCGTTGCTGGAAGCTCCCGCGCCTCGCTGATAACGCAGAAACATATCCGTGGGCGCAGCGATGCCGAAAAACATCTGCGCGCCACCGCTTAGCTCGTATCGTTTGTATGAAAAATCTCCGCCGATGCCCCTGAAACCTTTCTCGCCCTCGGCATTAAACAGAAAATCGATCTCGCCAATGCCGCCTCGCTGCCCAGCGCGGCGCAAATCGTAACTGGCAAGGTAATTGACGCTGAGCGAGGGATACACAACTCTTCCGTCCAAGGGCGCGACCGGGATGAGACCCGTTGATTTGAGTTGATTGTTTAGCAGATCGAAGCCGAGGTTGGTGGTGACAACGTGGTGCAGACGTTTGCGTTTCTCGGATAACCCTTCCGCCTGTTCGACGTAGTCGCGCTGTGTGAACGAGTCGTATTCGAAGGAAACGCTGGTCGAAATGCGCGACTCACGATTCGTAAACCTCGTCAAAACCGGGTTTCCCAAAGCCTGGTCCGAGTAGTAAGAATAGTTGCCG
>DATNJO010001061.1:0-4328 GCA_035603895.1 Pyrinomonadaceae bacterium | reverse complement strand
CTAAAGCAGTTCGGAGTTTAGGGCGATTCCTCAAATTTCGGCTTGGTCTTACTGACTCGCCGGTACGTGCCGGCTGCTCCCACGTTGAGTCCGAACCTGCATGCGCCTTCCTGTTCTACGATTAGCTTACCGCGCGTAAATCTCATCGTGATCTTGCAATCGTCATCTGCATCCAAATCGCTCGGTTTGAATATCGCAGTGTCGCCTTCGATCTGCGCAATGCCGCTAGCTGAGCCCATGTTGGCCATCGGTCCGCTTGGAGTCTTGTACTCATACATGCCAAAGAACTCCACCTTGAGTTTTTGTTGGCCCAGGGCCCAGATGTAGAAACGGTTGCTGCCGGACTTCCACGTACCGTTGACCTGCGCCGCGGTAACAACTTTCTCCTGGGAACCATTGGCTTGACGAGAACCGGGCACGACTAATGACGTCGCTGTAAAGCAAAGTAGAAGAGCAAAGGTGAGTTTGTTCATATTTTTCGCGCTCAGAAAACTTTGGCCACAAGATAACCGACCCAGACCATCACGAGGCCGAGAGTATTTGACGTCACTACATTCAAGATCGCCAACCCAAATTCGCCATTTCGCAGGAGCGAAAAAGTCTGCAAACCGTAAGACGAGAACGTCGTAAAGCCGCCGAGTAGTCCAATCAGGATCACCATACGAACTGTTGGATGCACGAGGACCCGAGTCTCCGTCAGAAAAAACACCGTGCCGGTCATGAGACAACCAATCAGGTTGACCGCCATCGTGCCCCACGGAAATGTCTCACCATACTGTCTCGCAACAAACCCCGAAAGCCAATATCGCAGGAGCGTTCCGAGCAAGCCAGCCACCGCAATCAAAATTGTTTTATGCATTATGTAATCTCAACTCAAAAAGAAAACTCCTAATCACAGAGCCGATCGTTCGGCGCTTTGATTAGGAGTCATCAATCCCTTGCGGGATGGTTAATGGCGAACTCCATCGCCCAAATTGTCGAGATAGTTTAATTCGAAACGGGCCGTGCCCACAACATCTCCGGACTGGATCCGTCCGGACTTCGCTGCCCGTACAGCGCGACCTCATAGTTACCGGCGCTGATCGTGTCGAGTAGCGCCTTCACTGTTTCGGCGTTGGCTGATAGTGAGATTATTTTTCGTCCTTCACGCGAGTCGAGCACGACAGTGAAAGAGGAGTACCACGATATTGGTTTGCTCGAAACAACGCGACCTTGTTTATCTTTAATCGTCAGAACGATGTCTTCAGATTGATGGACGTCGGCCCATTGATACGAAACGAGCCGGCCGGCGATGCGCGGCGATCTATTCGAGAGGTCTGGTGTGAACGGATGGCGGCCTCGTTTCGGGACCGTTGCCTTGTGGTTCTCTTTGAAGGTGAAGCGTGTGTAAAGAGGATAAGTGCGGCTTGCATGACGGCCCACGATTCTTTGCCACCTTGCATTTCTTACTTCGTAGATACTGGTAATCCAGTAACCGTCGTCGAAGTTCATGTAGATCAGTTCGGCTCGCCCGTTCCGATTTAAATCGACGAGATCGAAAATCTTTCCGTTCGATTCCTGAAAATAACCGTCGGCTTCAAACGTCACTGGACGACCGTTTTCATCAAACGTGATCGTTAAGATGTGACTCGTAGGCGCCAAACCATTACCGCCTGTGGGAAACACGATCACTGCATCGCGGATTCCATTTCGATCGAGGTCGGCTTCGTAAAACCTGGAGAAATAGGCGGTGAGTCCAAGCTGAACACTCCATTCTTGCTTGCGTTTGTCGTCGCCTGCGATCAGCAGGTCTTCGTCGTCGCTCGTTGTCTTGATAACCGCACCGAATGGTCCAATGTTGAGGGTGCCTGGCAGTGGCTTGTCGGATCTTCCTTCGAAATAACCGGGCCGGAAATGTCCCATTGTGCCAACGTGAGTGACCGGAAATTTCTTACTGATTTCTGCGTTGGTGAGTGGCGAGTAACCCTGGTTCTCGTATTGCGCGCAGATGGTCAGTGGTAACAGAAACAGGAGAAACGGAAGCGCAGTTAAGCTGGTTTTGGTTCGCATTTGTATAGCCAGCGCAAATTGTATCGGTGGTATAGTTTAGTTCGAGCGCTAACGCCACAACTCACACCTGTGGCATACCACATCGAGAGACTCAGGAGTTAGACCTCGCAAATGCGCCATACGAACCAAACACGCAGCCGGCCGGCCAGGCCGGAGAAAAAACGAGCCCCGTCAACCCTCATCTTCGCAGTTTTGTTATTAGCAGGCGCCGGTTTCGTCGTCTACAAGTATCAAGAGGCAAGCGAAGTAACCGAACCGCAAACCACGCCAGTCGAAACAACCACGACCCCAACCGCGCAGACGACAAAACCACCTGCGGAAAGTAGAAAGCGAGAACCACGGACGCTAACGCCAACCGCCACAGCCAGGGAGACTGAGCCGGAAGTGTCCGCACCAACGGTGGCAAGTACGACACCGGAACCGCGTGTGTCATCGTCTTACCAATGCGACGGCCGGACGCGTTGCTCCCAGATGAGTTCCTGCGCTGAAGCGACGTTCTTTCTCAGAAACTGTCCGGGCACCCAGATGGACGGCGACAACGACGGCATTCCTTGCGAGCAACAGTGGTGTTCAAATCGTTTCTAGATATAGTTTGGGAACTCTTCGGAGGTGCAAGGGTGTGACACTCGATGGAACCACAATCACATCCCAAAAACTTCTGCCTGATCCTCTGTGCTCTACTTTTCGTTCTTGCTTTTTCTTTAAGCGGGTATTCTCAGACCGCGACAGCCGACAAGCCGCCCGTTGTTGATTCGCAACTGCGACAACGACTTGTCGAGAACATCACCCGTGAACTGCAAGCGAAGTACGTGGCGCCGGAAAAGACCAAACAAATAGCATCTGCACTGCAAACAAAACTTCAGAGCGGCGGCTACGATAAAATTCAGGACGCAAACGAACTAGCCTCTGCTTTGACCACCGATCTGAGAAGCGCAAGCAAGGATCTGCATCTGTTCGTGACGTATAACCCTGCTTTGGAACGTGCCCTCAGAAATGCACCAACGGTGCCGAGCGTAGAGTTGCCGGAACTGCCGCCAACTCCAGAGCAGTTAACCAAACAGCGTGAATCCAATTACGACTTTCGCAAACTCGAAATAATGAGCGGTAACGTCGGTTACATGGAATTGAGAAGTTTTGTTGACTTGAATCAATCCAAAGAAACTGCCGCAGCCGCGATGAACTTTCTCGCCAACACGGATGCGGTAATCATCGATCTACGCCGTAACCCCGGCGGGTTCATCAATCTGGAAATCTTCCTCGCCAGTTATTTTTACGGTGTCGACACGGTAGAACTGCTGTCGCGCTATCATCGCGAGGGCGACGTCACCGTCAGAGAATGGACGCTGCGTGAGGTTCCGGGAAAGAGACTTCAGCACGTTGACTTGTATATCCTCACGAGCCGCGAGACCGGTTCCGCGGGCGAAGGCTTTTCGTTTATCTTGCAACGGCGACAACGCGCCAAAATAATCGGCGAGCAAACCTCGGGCGCGGGATATGGCAACAAGGAGTTTCCGATCGGAGACGGGTTTGTTTTCTATATCTCTACGTTTCGCCAATTCGATCCGCGTACGGGACGCGGCTGGCAAGATGTAGGCGTCAAACCCGATATCGCAGTTGCGAGCGAACGTGCCTTGAACATGGCGCACTTCGAAGCAGTAAAGAACCTGGTTGACAAGACAAGTGACGCCCGCCGCAAGCAGCAGTTGAATTGGCTCGCAGGTTTGTTACAGGTTGAGGCGCAGGGAGCGAAGCAGGTTTCCAACTCTGTTCTCGAGAGTTATACGGGAAAATACGATCGCGGAAAAATTGTCGTTAGTTTAGAAGAAGGTCAGCTCTACTTTTTAGGAGCTAGCGGTGTGCGGCGAAAACTTCATGCGCTCACTGATGACACCTTTCTGATCGAGGATCAGTCCGTTTCACCTGAGAACCAGGCGCGCCTTCGGTTTATAAAGAATGCGGGGAATGTAACTGAACTACAGTTGCTAGTGGTCGATGGCCGCGCGTTCCCGCGAATTAAAGATGACTAATCAGAAGGAGATTGGAATGCGAAGACCAGTCGCTTTAGCACTGGCGTTTCTGCTGATCTCGTCGAACGTGGCACACGCGCAACGTTACAGTACTTCCGACGGCCGGCTGCGCGTGGCTTTGGCCAAGCAACCGTTTTCTCCTACCGGAATCTCAGTCGGCCCCAACACAATGGCCAACGGCGGTATCCAGCAGATTCTCGAAGACATGGGCGCAACACTTCGCATCGACGAAGCTGCACTCACACCGAGCGA
>DATNJO010001060.1:0-8030 GCA_035603895.1 Pyrinomonadaceae bacterium | reverse complement strand
GCTTTACGAACTCTTCATTCGCAATCACGAGCGCAGCCGCGCCGTCGACGATGCCGGAAGCATTTCCCGCTGTGACAAATCCATCCTTCGCGAAAGCCGGTTTGAGCTTTGCGAGTACTTCAAGCGTTGTTTCCGGCCGTGGGTGATCGTCGTGCTCGACGAGTTGAGTGCCCTTACGCGACTTCACTTCCACCGGCACGATCTCTTCCGCGAGAAAACCCGCGTCGAGTGCGCGCTTGGCTTCCTGCTGTGAACGCAACGCGTACTTGTCCTGCTCCTCACGCGAGACCTCAAACTTGCGCGCGAGGTTCTCCGCCGTTCCGGCCATGGGCGTGTTGCAGTAAGTGTCGAGCAACGCAACCATCAAACTGTCTTCGAGTTTTCCCTGTCCGAGTGCAAAACCCGAACGCGCGCCGCGAATGACGTGCGGCGCCTGCGACATCGACTCCATGCCGCCGACGAGACACGACTGCGCTTCGCCGAGTTGCAGCATGTGCGCGCCGGAAACGATCGACTGAATGCCGCTACCGCAAAGTCGATTGACGGTTAACGCCGGACGATCGAACGGAACACCGGCTTTGAGGGCGACGTGACGCGCGCCGTAGATCGCGTCGCCCGAGGTTTGTAATGCATTACCGATGACTGTGTGATCGATCTCTTCAGGCTTAACGTGTGTAGCTTGGAGTGCACCGCGCGCGGCCACCGCGCCCAGATCGATCGCCGAAATGTCTTTCAGCACGCCAACGTATTCGCCCATCGGCGTGCGCTTACCGCCCAGTATGAAAACTTCCTTACTCATTTCTTATGTCCCTCAGTTTACAATCTCCCGCTGATCAAAACCTTGAAGGCTAGCAAAACAGATTAGATGTTCGCAACTCGCCTCGATCTTTAGCTTGCCACAGACAAACACGGATAACACGGACTGTCTTACTGAGTATGTCGTCCGTGTATTTCCGTGTTTGTCTGTGGCAGTTAGTTTGTGCTGAAGCGATGCTCGCGGAGATAACGGTGGAGTAGTTCTTCGAGAAAGCCTTCGTAGGTGAACGTAGCGAGATCGTAACCGGGACGGAGTTTGTAAAGAATCGGCAACGCAACCCGCCACGCCATCCATTGCCGCGGCACATCCGCCAGATCCCAGCGGCGCCGCAAAAACGTTTCCACAACTTGAATCTCGGCTTCGGTCAAACTGTTGAGACTGGCCGTGAACTCCACCGGTTTGAACGAACGGCGCAACGCCGGATCGCTCACCGGACTCGCAAACACCTGCGCAAACTCCGGCGCTTCCGCCTCGCGTTCGCGCACAACAACAGTGCCCGCAACCAAATCGCCAACGCGCTGATCCCGGCTATTGATAAAGACGCTGATCAATCCAATCGAATAAAACGGCGCCGGCATCATGTCGAACGTGCGCAGGAGATTGCGCACACACGCTTCCCAAAACGTAATAGGCCGTCCGTCTTCACGAATGACGCGCAGCTTGAGCCAGCGTTTGCCGGGCGTTTGTCCGCTCCAGATCCATTCGAAAAACGCGAAGTAACTCGAGAAGATCAGGAACATCACCAGGATCATGATCGCGATGACCCACTTCGGCGCGCTCTCGAGCGTGGTCGCCAGATTGGAAATGTTCATGATGATCACGGCTGTGATCACGACGAGCACCAGTATGAGCACCTGAATCGTGTGGTCGATCGCGCACGCAAGAAAACGATTCCCGATCGACGCGAGCGCAAAGTGCAGAGGCACACGCTCGGGCGTTTCGATTATTAAGATTTCCTCGGAGACTAAGCTTGCGGACACGATTTCACTCAAACACTGCCTTAACAAACTTGCGTTTTCCGACCTGTAGCAGAACTGACATACCAGGCTTCCAAATGGTTATGGAGTTCACGATCTGCTGTCGCTCGCCGTCCACATAAACACCTCCTTGCTGTATCAGTCGGCGTGCCTCAGCTTTGGATCCCACTAAACCAACCACGACTAGCAAATGCGACAAGTCCCAACCTTTAGGATGGTTCGAAGGAAGAGTTTTTACTTCTATGTTCTCAGGGGTTTCGTTGTTACGGAACCGCCTAACAAAATCTTCTTCCGCAGCCTTTGCATCAGACTGGGAGTAAAAGTCAGCGACGATATGTTTACCCAACTCTGCTTTAACGTCGCGTGGATTACGCTCCCCTTTCTCAACTGCGCCACGCAGTGAAGAGATTTGGACAGCAGATAAATCAGTGCACAGCTCGTAGTAGCGCCACATTAACTCATCGCTGATCGACATCACCTTGCCAAAGATCTCCTGCGGCGGTTCGTTAATGCCGATGTAATTACCCAAACTCTTCGACATCTTCTGCACGCCGTCAGTGCCTTCCAGCAACGGCATGATCGCAGCGATCTGCGACTCCTGCCCATACTCGCGTTGCAGGTTGCGGCCCATCAGCAAGTTGAACTTTTGATCCGTGCCGCCGAGTTCGACGTCTGCTTCCAACGCAACGGAATCGTAAGCCATCACGAGCGGGTACATTACTTCGTGCAGCGCGAGCGGGCGATTCTCGTCGAGCCGTTGCCTGAAGTCGTCGCGTTCGAGAATCTGTCGCACCGTGACGTGCGACGCGAGCCGCAGAAAACCCGCTGAGCCGAGCGTGTCCATCCAACGCGAATTGAAATCGATGACCGTCTTTTCCGGGTCGAGTAGTTTGAAGATCTGTTGTTTGTAAGTCTCGGCGTTGGCGTTGATCTCCTCGCGCGTGAGTTGCGGACGCGTCGCGCTCTTCCCCGAGGGATCGCCAATCATCCCGGTGAAGTCGCCGATGAGAAAGATTGCCGTATGGCCCAACTCCTGAAACGCGCGCAGCTTGCGAATCACGACCGTGTGGCCGAGATGAATGTCCGGCGCGGTCGGATCGGCGCCGAGTTTTACACGCAGCGGCTTGCCTGTCTTCGCAGATTTTTCCAGCTTCACGCGCAGTTCGGCTTCGCGAATGATCTCGGTGGTCCCTTTTGCGAGGTATGAGAGTTGTTCGTCGATCGTCATTATCGTTGCCTGGGCCTGCATAAACATCTCCACGCGCGATAGTAGCTGATTTCTTCAACCCTGCGCTATCCTCAGATTTATGGTTACAGAGACAACGGAAATGATTCGCGATCCGTCGAGCGCACTCGAAGACTGCCGCCTTGCGTTCGTCGGTTGCGGCGTGATGGCTGAGGCGATGATCGCCGGACTGCTTCGCAAGAAACTCGTCAGTCCCGACAACCTCGTGGGGAGTCATCCGCGGCTCGCGCGTCGCGAAGAGCTGCACGTCAAATACGGCATCGAGATGTTTGAGCACAACCGCGAAGCGGTGCTCGCCGCGGCGCCGGATGAGACGCACACCGGATCGATGGTGATTCTCGCCGTCAAGCCGCAGCGCCTGGCGAAGGTGCTGGGAGAGTTGAAAGGTTCGATTCACCCGGACCAACTCGTAGTTTCAATCATTGCCGGCGCGAGAATCCAGACGATCACGGACGAACTGTTGCACGCGGCCGTGGTGCGCACGATGCCAAACACGCCCGCGCAGATCGGCGAAGGCGTAACGGCGTGGACCGCGAGTTCAGCAGTTAATGAGAAGCAGGAGACGCAAGTGCGTGCGCTTCTGGAAGCGCTCGGTAAAACTGTTCACGTAGAGAACGAACGCCAGATCGACATGGCGACCGCGTTGAGCGCCACTGGTCCAACCTACATTTTTCTCGTTATGGAAGCGTTGATCGATGCCGGCGTGCACATGGGTTTCTCACGGCACGTGGCGCAGGAACTGGTCCATCAGGCAATGCTTGGATCGGTGCTTTTTGCGCGCGAGTCGCACAAGCATCCGGCTGAGTTGCGCAACATGGTCACGTCGCCGGGCGGCACATCAGCGGAAGCGATCTATCAGATGGAGAAAGGTAGTTTGCGAACGGTGATGTCGAAAGCAGTGTGGGCTGCGTTTCAAAGGGCTGAGTCGCTAGGACGGAAATAGACCACGGATTACACGGACAGCACGGATCGAACTGCTTCGGCGTACAGTTGATGTTCCTGCTCGAGGATTCGCTCCGAAAGGGTTTCTACCGTGTCCCCTTCCAAAACTGGAACCGCGCGTTGCGCGATGATTGGCCCGCCGTCGAGTGTTTCATCAACAAAATGAACCGTGCATCCAGTGAACTTCACGCCATGTTCGAGTGCCTGGCGCTGCGCGTCGAGACCGGGAAACGAAGGCAATAGACTTGGATGAATATTCAGGATGCGCCCGCGAAACGCGTTGATAAAGCACGGCGACAACAATCGCATATATCCAGCCAGGCAAATTAGATCAACGCGCCGCTCGTGAAGGATCCCAATAATCTCTTCCTCATGAGCCTCACGCTTGCGCCCTTGCCGGTCAACAGCGATCGTCTCGATCCCGCGCTCTGCCGCTAACACAAGCCCGCGTGCATCAGCTTTGTCGCTGACCACCACAACGATTTCAGCGTTCGGAATTTTTCCGGCGCGAACTGCGTCGTGAAGCGCGAGCATGTTTGAGCCGCGGCCCGAGATGAGGATCGCGATTCTCTTCAGACGATCACCTCGCGATTACCGGCAACCACTTTTCCGATTTCATAGTATGCGTCGCCAAACGCCTCGAAGTGCGCTTTGATGATTACGGCGTTGCTCGGCGAACAAACGATCACCATGCCGACGCCCATATTGAACGTGCGATACATTTCGAAATCAGAGACATTTCCGAGACGCCGAAACAGTTCAAAAATCGGCAACACCGGCCACGAGCCCGGCTCGATTTGCACGGCCGTTCCTTCAGGAAGAATGCGCGGAATGTTGTCGATAAGTCCGCCGCCGGTGATGTGGGCCAAGCCCTTGATCACTCCGCGATCGAGCAATTCGTTGAGCGGCCGCAGATAACTGACGTGCGGTTGTAACAGCGCTTCGCCCGCGGTCATTCCCAACTCTGGAAGTTGCGTTTCGGGCGCGTAACCCGCGACTTCGAAGAAAAGCTTGCGCGCGAGCGAGTAACCATTCGTGTGCAATCCTACGGAAGGCAGCGCGAGCACAACATCTCCGGGCACGATCGTTTTGCCGTCGATGATCTTCCGTCGGTCGACAACGCCGACGATAAACCCGGCTATGTCGTACTCGCCTTCGCCATAAAATCCTGGCATCTCGGCCGTCTCGCCGCCCAGCAACACACAACCGTTTTCACGACAACCCGTTGCCACGCCCTCGACCACACTCGCCACCACTTCCGGCGACAACTTCCCCGTCGCAACGTAATCGAGAAAGAACAACGGCCGCGCACCCTGCACGAGTATGTCGTTGACGCAGTGGTTGACCAGATCGCGTCCGACCGTGTTGTGAACAGCAGTCACGAACGCGATCTTCAGCTTCGTGCCCACGCCGTCCGCTGACGCAACGAGCACGGGCTCGGTCATGTTTGGAAACGCGCCGTCGAACATGCCCCCGAAGCTGCCAATCTCGGAAAGCGTGCGCTCGTTGAATGTCGCGCGTGCGAGTTCTTTGATTCGATCGGTCGCGCGCGTGGCCGCGTCGATGTCCACTCCGGCGTCGCTGTAGGAAATTGGTTTCGTCATTCGGTAGTTTTAGGTGTCTTCTTCGGACGTGGTGGTGGTCCAAAGTCGCCGTAGGCAATAAATCCCGATCGCGTTGAGTCGTCTTTCTGCGCGATGCGGCCTTCCCACGCGTCTTCCGTTGGTTCTTTAGCAGCTTGTACCTTGATGTCGTTCGCGCCGCCGCGACTCGTGATTGTGATCTCGCCGTGCAAATCGGTGCGATACAGTTTTACGTTCGCCGCCCGCAAACGATCGAGGACTGACTGCGCGGGGTGCCCGTAACGATTCCACGCACCGCACGAAACGATCGCAATCTCCGGTTTCACGCGCTGCAAGAAATCTCCCGACGAAGCGTACTTCGATCCGTGATGACCAACCTTCAACACACGCGTTTGCAGGTCCAACTCTTTGGTCATCAAACGGTGTTCGGTCTGCTCTTCCGCGTCGCCCGCTAACAACATCGAAAACGATCCGTAATCCAAACGCAGCACGATCGAGTTTGCGTTCGGCTCGTTTCCGCCGGTGCGCATCTGGTCTTTGGTAAAGAACGGTTCAGACGGCGCGAGCACAGTCAGCAGCGCGCCGCCGCCGAGATCGTATTTCGTGCCCGGCCGCGCGGTGTCGTGTTGCGCGCCACTACTACTAACCGCGGCCTTGTAGTCGTCGTAGAATTTGCTTAGCGAAACCGGTTTTTTTGCCACCGATTTGACGGATGACACGGACGGAACATTCGGACCTTGACCGTTGTCGATCACGTTCAGAACTTTCACTGCTTTGAAAACTTCAGCGCTGCCGCCGATGTGATCCGGATGCGGATGAGTGGCGATGAAATAGTCGAGTTGCTGAATGTTGTTGCGCTTCAGTGCATCGACCACTGCTTTGCCTTTGGTCGTATCGCCCGCGTCGATGAGCACCGTCTTGCCTGTAGGACCAGTGATGAGGATCGAATCGCCGTTTATTGGACCAACATCGAGCACGCGAACCGTCAGTTCACCACCCGACGCTGGCGGCGGTTGCGTGCGCCACCACGGCAAAACAAATTTCCATGTGACGAAACCAGCAGCGGCGATGACCAACACAAGCACGGCAACCGCACAACCACAACCTCGCGTAGCTCGTCCCACTCAAAACCTCATCCGTGTTTATCCGTGTAATCTGTGGCTTAGCTTTCCGCGATCACTGACTCGTGCTCGCGTTCCCACATCGTTTCCGCTTCGCGCGTGATGCGGGTCGGGTACTTTCCATTCCAACAAGCGACGCACGACGAATCGGGACTCACACCCGTCGCCGCGATCATTCCCTCGAGCGAAAGATAACCAAGCGAGTCGGCTTCGATGAATTTGCGAATCTCCTCGACCGACATGTTCGCCGCGATCAGCTCCGACTTGTTTGGCGTGTCGACGCCGTAGTAACACGGACTGATCGTCGGTGGACAACTGATCCGCACGTGAATCTCTTTCGCACCCGCCTCGCGCACCATCCGCACGATCTTCTTCGACGTCGTGCCCCGCACGATCGAATCGTCGATCAAAACGATCCTTTTGCCCTGGATCAGGTCGCGCACCGGGTTCAGCTTAATCCTGACTCCAAAAGAACGAATTGATTGCCGCGGCTCGATAAACGTCCGGCCGATGTAATGATTGCGCACGAGTCCAAACCGGAAACTCAAACCACTCTCCGCCGCATAACCGATCGACGCCGCCACGCCCGAATCCGGCACGGGCACCACGATGTCGGCATCCGCGGGTTGTTCGATCGCCAGCCGCCGTCCCATCTTGTGGCGCGACTCGTTGATCGATCGTCCATAAACCAGCGAGTCAGGCCGCGCAAAGTAAACGTGCTCAAACAGACACATCGAGTGCTGCTGTTTCGGCAACGGATGCGACGAACGCAAACCCTCGCGATCGATGACGATCATCTCGCCGGGTTCGACGTCGCGCACGTATTGCGCGTCGATCAGATCGAAAGCGCATGTTTCGGAAGCGACCACCCACGCATCGCCAAGCCGTCCCAACGCAAGGGGCCGAAACCCGCGCGGGTCGCGAATCGCGATCAGCTCGTTAGGCGTCAGGAAAAGCATCGAAAACGCGCCTTCCGTTTCGCGCAACACCGCTGGAATCGCTTCGCGCACCGACGTACGCGAACGAGCCACGCCATGTAGCACCACTTCCGTGTCTGACGTCGAAGAGAAAATCGCGCCTTCGCGTTCGAGCCGCTGTCGTTCTTCACGCGCAAACGGCAGGTTGCCGTTGTGACAAACTGCGATCTGGCCGTGTTGGCAAATCACCAGAAACGGTTGCGCTTCGTTGATCGAAACGTCGCCGGTGGTCGAGTAACGCACGTGGCCAATGGAGCTCGCGCCATGGAGGCGGTCGAGGGCCGACTGGTCGAACGCTTCCGAGACGTGTCCCATCTTTCGTTCGAGCCGGAGCTCGGCGCCGTCAGACGCGACGATCCCGCACGAC
>DATNJO010001059.1:0-4389 GCA_035603895.1 Pyrinomonadaceae bacterium | reverse complement strand
GAACCGCCAAAATCCTGTTCCAACTAACGGAAGCGCAACGATCCAAACGCCGTAGTGCAACATCTCCAGAAACAGATGAACCGACACGAGAATATGACTCGACACTTGCGGCAGCAACTGCGCGCCCGAGTGTTGTGTGATGCGCCAGAAGAGACCGTTATCGTCGTTGAGCGCGGGAGTTTGTGACAACTGCCAGATCATCACGCCCACGATTAAAGGCAGCGCACACAAGCAACGGCGATACGCGCCAACCCACGCCGGCCGCGTGCGTTTTAGTTGCCGATCGAGAAACCAAAGTGCGACTAACGGATGAGCATAGACGATCGCGAGGCTGAAAAATTCCGGACCGAGCCAGTTGAGTGCGGCGAGCGCGAGCAGCACGGGCGTAGTCCAGGACCAATCAGCTTTGCGTTTCTGGTTCGCCCGCAACCGGATGAGCACCGCAAGCCACGCGAGTAGCAACGTGTTCCAACTCGCCAGCACGACAAGCCACGTTTCGTTGGACCAGAATACGCTTTGATAAACGAACGGCAGCGAAACGTAAGTGACCGTCAGGAAGCCGATACCTGCAAAGGCGGTCACGAAGAACTTACGCGACTTGCCAAACCGGGCCGGCAAGCGCATGAGAAAGTAGCGAAACTCAAACCAGTTGTGCGGCCCGGCAAAAAGAAACACCGTGATAATTGAGACCTGTAACGGCAACCACGTCGCTAACAATGATGCACCGAGCACGCACACTGCGAGCGTTGCGACAAACCCACGGGCGCCGTTCGCGCGTTGACCCGCACGCCACTGCGCGATCTCTAGTTCAGCCGTTCTTTCCACAATCTACTCAGCGGGACCGTCTTTAGGCTTTGTGGGCAGCAGGAGCTTGATGCCCGGACTGTCCGGATTATCCGGCACGACTTCTATCAGCAGTCGACCGGAAGTGGCCCGGCCTTGCGAGAAGTTCTTTGACAGATCTTTCCAGCTTAAATAACCCGGCGGTGGACCAGCGTTGCCGCGCGTGATAATTGCCGCGACACCGAGCACCGCGAGAACCATGATGCCCGCTGCGATTGCCTTATGCCCGCGGGTGGCGGACGAGCGTCGCGCAAGCCACACACCGGCGAACGAAATCGAAAGAAACAACAACGTACCGGCGACGATCGTCCGGGTCGGACTCTGCGCAATGTTCGCTGCAATTGTCGTGTTCGAGCCGGTCTCGCCATTCAGGGCCGCGCGCAACTCCTGAAGGTCTGATTGCGAGATTAGCAGCCGTGCCTGGTCAACCTTTTGTTCCGGCGCGATTTCCAGCCGGCGTACTAGCAGTATTTTCGATTGCTGATCGGGTGTCTTCGGTTTAGCGATGTCGGCAACGGCGGTTTGAGTTGGAAGTATGACCAGGAAAAGCAAACAAGCGAGGGAAGCAAGGGTCTTCATAACGGTCTCCTTTTGGGTGGCGGGCTTACGTTGGCCGCATAGTGTAGAATCCATGCAGAGGTAAATCAATTGGCCCGCGAACTTCGTGTAATCAGCAACAATCTAAAACCTCGTCAACCCAAGCCAGAATGGCTTCGGATTCGACTCGGCGACCCGACGAACCAGAACCACGTTTTGCAACTGATCGAAGGACTGAACCTGCACACAGTCTGCCAGGAAGCCCGCTGTCCGAACATCTTCGAGTGCTGGTCTGATCGCACCGCGACTTTCATGCTCGGTGGCGACATCTGCACGCGCCATTGTGGCTTTTGCGCGGTCGGCAAAGGACAACCGGGATCTCTGGACCCGGAAGAACCGCGACACGTCGCCGAAGCGGTGGCCCATCTGAACCTGGCCCACACAGTCATCACGTCCGTCAATCGCGACGACCTGCCCGATGGCGGCGCCGCGCATTGGGCGCAAACGATTCGCGAAGTGCGTGCCGTTAATCCCGAGTGCAAGATCGAAGTCTTGATCCCGGATTTCAACGGCGATGAAGCAGCACTGAACACCGTGCTCGACGCGCAGCCCGACGTGCTCAATCACAACACCGAAACGATCGCGCGGCTTTATCGACGCGTCCGTCCCGATGCGGTTTACCAGCAGTCGTTGACGCTCTTGCAACGCGCGGCGGCACGTCGCGATCGCGAGGGCCGCGGAATGTTAACGAAGAGCGGCATCATGGTTGGTCTGGGTGAAACGTTCGAAGAAGTTGTCGAACTGATGAAAGACCTGCGTGCCGTTTCGTGCGACATCATGACGATCGGCCAATACCTCCAACCGCACGCGCGTCGTTTGCCCGTCGAACGCTACGTCACACCGGAAGAGTTTGCCGAATGGCGCGAGATCGGTATGTCGCTGGGATTTCATCACGTCGAATCGAGCCCGCTCACGCGTTCCTCGTACCACGCGCGCGAACAGGCTGCGGATAAAGTCGAAGTAAGCCAATCCGAAAACTAACTCTCTGTGCCTCTGTGCCTCAGTGGTTCAATACTGCTTTGAGTAAATAACCACAGAGACACGGAGACACAGAGTGAGGCAGGTTCAGTGAAAGCCGCGATTTTCAAACAACATGGTGGCCCGGAGGTGCTCGAGTACGCGGACGTACCGGAGCCGCGCATGCTCGCGAACGAGGTGCTCGTTCAGGTAAAAGCCTGTGCGCTGAATCATCTCGACATCTTTGTGCGGCGCGGTATGCCGGGGATCCAGATTCCGCTGCCGCACATTCTGGGCAACGACATCGCCGGTGTCGTGCGCGACGTTGGCGAACTGGTCACGTGGGTGAAACCGGGTGACGAAGTGATGGTCCATCCGGGAGTTTCGTGCGGGCATTGCGAAGCTTGTCTGAGCGGGCAGGACAATCTCTGCCGCGAGTACGACATCATCGGCTATCGCCGCGACGGCGGTTACGCGGAGCTGGTTGCTGTGCCGGGTGTAAACATCTTTCCGAAACCGCCGCAGTTGAGCTGGGAAGAGGCCGCGGCTTTGCCGCTGGTGACCGTCACGGCGTGGCACATGCTCGTTACGCGGGCAAATGTGCAGCCGGGCGAAGACGTTCTGGTTCATGCGGCTGGCAGCGGCGTTGGTTCAGTCGCGATTCAGATCGCGAAGCTGCGTGGGGCACGCGTTATTACCACCGCGAGCTCTGATGAAAAACTCGCCAAGGCACGCGATCTCGGCGCGGACGTCACGATCAACTACACGCAGGACGATTGGCCCAAGGAAGTTCGGCGCGTCACCGATCGCAAGGGCGTCGACGTTGTTGTCGAGCATACTGGCGCTGCGACGTGGCCCGGTTCGATCAGTTCACTCAAAAACAATGGCCGGCTGGTTACGTGTGGCGCGACGAGTGGGTATGACGCGCATACCGACTTGCGGCAGGTCTTTTATCGTCATTTGACGCTGTTGGGATCGTTTATGGGTTCCAAAGCTGAACTGTTGGAGGCGATGAAGTTTGTGCGCGAGGGAAAGATTCATGGTGTGGTGGACCGGGTGTTGCCGCTGAGTGAGGCGCGCCGCGCGCATGAACTGATCGAAGATCGGGCGCAGTTTGGGAAGATCGTTTTGCAGCCACAATAAGGCACAAAAACCGTAAAGAGTTTGAGTTCAAGCTTTAGCTTGTCTGCGCGGCGGCAGCCTAAAGGCTGAACTCAAAACACCACGGGCAAACTCTTGTGCTTCTTTGTGGCTTAACGAGCTGAATAGTCCTCAGTTACGAAGCGCTTCTTGATAGCAGCGAGGTTTCCTTCCTCGAGATTGAAGTTCGTTCCCGCGATAACTTTCCGGCCTTCATCTGTGGTTACCCAATCGACTACTTGCGGTGCGTTGGTGCGAAGAAAAGCGCCGTCATCTTTGTCGAGTGGTTTCTTGTCCTTACGCGAAAACACCCAAACGTAAGTGTATCCGCCGTTGCGAATGTACTGGAGATCTTTTTCAAAGCCGGTGAGTGGCGCTGTTGGTGATGTTGCTGGAGTTGGCGATGACTGCGGCGCCGGGGAGTTGGCGCTGGGAGCCGCCGGCGTCCCGTTGCAGGCCATTAGCGAGGAAAGAATCAAAACCACGACAGCTAAGCAAATATATTTCATATTAAAACGGGTCGTTCAAATCAGGCTCAAGCTTCTCGTCGCGAATATACAATATCGTGCACTCGGGATCCTCATAAACAATATCAAACCACCCGCTCTCACGCGCGTGCTGGAAGAAATCGTCATGCTCCATATCGGAGAAAACATAGCGCGCGCCGAAACGATCGCGGATTAACGGACCGGGATCGGCTTCCTGGCCCAGCGTAATCCGTTCGTAAAGCTGCGAGAGCTTGGGATTCTTGTCAAACAGGTAACTCGGATCCAGACCCGAGACGTAATAGTGCGTTTCGTCGAAATAGAAGAGACGAGGGAAGTCGTCCCAATCGGTGTTGAAGATGATCTG
>DATNJO010001058.1:0-5174 GCA_035603895.1 Pyrinomonadaceae bacterium | reverse complement strand
CGGTGGACATGAACGTGCCGTCGGCTGTCGTAACGATCGCAGAGACCGCTTGTGTGCTGGTTTCTTTTATTCGTTCGAACGTGCCGCCACTGAAACGCGCCGCGCCCGATTCAGTTCCGACCCACATCGCACCGTCCTGATCGACCTGCAGTGCGAGCACGCGTCCGGGCGGTAGTGCAGAATCGTTGATGGTTTGTGTTCTGCGTCCGTCAAACTTCGCGAGACCCGCTTCTGTCCCGAACCACATCGCGCCGTCGCTTGTCTGCGCAATCGCGCGCACGCGATCCGACGGCAGTCCGTGAAACAACGTGACCGCGCCCCACTGATGCAGCCCCGTTATCGGTGTCGGTGATGGCGAGGGAGACGGGGATGGCGAAGGTGAAGGTGAAGCTTGCGGTTGCGGTTCGCCAGTTTGGGCCAATGGCCGTTCAACGAAGGCGGAAAGCAGTGCCACAAAGAAGCACAAGAGGCACAAAGGAGTTAGCCAACTCAGTTTGTGCCTCTTGTGCTTCTTTGTGGCTTCATGCTTTCGAGGCAAAGCGGATCTCATTTTTTCTTCGAGGCAGCTTCGCGTTTTTGTTCGTCGGCAAAACGCTTCTGATCTTTTTGCAGCCAGTTTTCCAGATCGGTGGATGCTTTCTCGAGTTCGTCGCTGTTGAGTAGTCCACGGCGCAGCGCTTCAAAAAACGCGCGCGTGCGGATGTTGTAGGCGAGCTTTTCGTACGCTTCCTGGTCCGTGCCTTCCGCGACGCTCACGAAGAGTTTTTCGTAAAGCGTTGCCAGCCGGCTCTCGACGCCACGCAAACTCAGCGAACACTTGCGTGCGATGGCCCAATTCGAGAGACCGAGCGCGAGATAGTAGAGTGCTTCCGCTTCAAACTCGGTCAGCAACGGACGCTTGAACGAGTCTTTGAACGCCGGATCGATCATGTCGGCGCCGTCTTCGAGCACCGCGGCGACAAAACGTAAGAAACGCGACTCGGGATTGTTCTTGTGAATGAAACCGTAAGCCGGTGGCGGGTCAACCGACTTCACGATCTTGCGAATCTCGTTGATGTAAATCTCGTGAGGAAACTGCGTCCAGAAAATTATGCGCGCCGTGGGAAAGTCGCGCCAGATCGCCCGCGCCGCTTTCACGCCCGAGAGCTTCGGCATCTGGATGTCGAGGATACAAACCTCAGGCTTCTCGCCGAGCGCGAGCTTCACGGTTTCCTCGCCGTCCGCGGCCTCAAAAACGGGTACGTGCGACGGAAATTCCTTCTCGAGTATCTCGCGCAGGTAGTGGCGTTGGGCCACGTTGTCTTCAGCAATCAGGATCGACATGTCGTTCGGATAATAATGCTCTGGACCTCAAGTAACAACGTGGGTCGCCACATCTTCCCGACGTGATATCATTGCCCGACCCCAAGGGAAAGGTGCATCCATGACAACTGAAAACCCGCTTCGTTTGGTACCCGTCTGTCTGATCCTGTTTTTATTCTCCATCATCACCGCTTCATCTGTGGCTCAAACTTCCGAGCCGCGTGATGAACGCTTGTGGCAACGCGCGCTCGCGATTCACCGGCGCGCCATCGTCATCGACACGCACAACGACGTGACCACGCCGATGACTAACGACGATTACGATCTCAGCGGCACGCCGCCGGCTCCCTATCGCACCAGCATCGCGCGCATGAAGCAGGGCGGGTTAACAGCGGAATTTTTCTCGCTTTACGTGAGGCCCTGGTACGTCCAGAACGGTGGTTCCACCCGCCGCACACTCGACATGATCGACTCGGTCTATCGCGCTGTCGAACGTAATCCACGCGATCTGATGATCGCCACTTCCGTCGCCGATATTCGCCGTGCCAAACGGCTCAACAGAGTCGCGTGTTTGATGGGTATCGAAGGCGGGCACGCGATCGAAGACTCATTGCCGACGTTGCGCGAGTTTTATCGGCTCGGCGTTCGTTACATGACGTTGACGTGGAACAACACCAACAACTGGGCCGACGCGAACCGTCCGCCGAAGAGACACGGCGGCTTGAACGACTTCGGCCGCGAAGTTGTGCGTGAGATGAACCGGCTCGGAATGCTTGTCGACATCTCGCACGTTTCAGATGAAACGATGAGCGACGCGCTCGACGTCTCCAAAGCGCCAATCATCGCGTCGCACTCGTCCGCACGCGCGCTCAGCGACGTTTCGCGAAACATTCCCGATGATTTGTTGAGACGTATTGCGAAGAACGGCGGTGTGGTGCACGTCAATTTCTACAGCATGTTTGTCGATGCGAAGACGGTTAGACCACAAAGTGAAGAACGCGACCAGCGGTTGAAGGCCCAGCAGGACGCGCTCGACGAGAAATACAAGAACGATCCCGAACGGCTCGCTGAAGAGAGTGACAAGCTCGAACAGGCGAATCCGCTGCCGCCGCTGCCGATTTCCAAACTGATCGACCACATCGATCACATCGTGAAAGTCGCGGGCATCGATCACGTTGGCATCGGCGCCGACTTCGATGGTGCTAACGACATGCCCGAAGGCGCGAAAGACGTTTCGATGTTGCCAAACATCACTTACGAACTGCTGAAACGTGGTTACAGCGAACAGGACATTCGCAAGATTCTCGGCGGAAACCTGTTGCGTGCCTTTGCGGAAGCCGAACGCGTCGCACGCAGTATGAGCAAGTCGATCAGCGGCGACGGCAGCACAAAACGCATACGTTGACAGGATTACAGGGATTAACAAGATGGCTTTACTGAGGGCAGGTATACCTGATCCATACCTTCCTTCGAACTATCTTGTTAATTCTGTAAATCCTGTCAAAAAAAAGAGCACGACCCGCGTGGATCGTGCTCAAAGCAGAAAAGAAGAGAGTTTATGTTTCTCTGACTAACGATTAACTAGCGATTGACTAAAGATCGCGGCCCCCCTGGCCCACATCAGACTTCTCGGACGTGCCGAAATCATCCTTGATGTGTTTCTGTTCGCCCTGCTGGCCAGTGCCGCGTTCACTAGCACCGCGCTGAAAATCGTCGTCCTGTTTGTTGCGTCCCGGCGACTGCTGGCCCTTGCCATAGTCACCCTGATTCTGTTGACCACCCATCTTCCTGTCCTGATCGTCGTTCCTCATTCTGTCATCTGCCATGTCAGTTTATGCCTCCCATGTTCGATGATTTATTGATGTGATTTTGTAATTCAACACGCGTGCCAGTAAGACAGCCCGGAAAATCACTGAAAAGAAGCGCAGATCTGCGTCCGCAAACCAATACGCGTGGGAAATAAAATGATACACAGCACGCGTGTTATCATGCGTTTGCATTCATGACGCAAGCAGGTCTGTACATTCACATTCCGTTTTGTCGTTCGCGCTGTTCTTACTGCGACTTCGCGACTGGTCTTTACGAAAGCGGACTTGCCGAACGCTACGTGAACGCGCTCGTTCAAGAAATTCATTCGTCAGCCGTCGCAGGCGCGCGCGTTGACACGATCTATTTCGGCGGTGGCACGCCTTCGTTACTCGCCCCCGCACAACTCGATCGAATCCTGCTTGCTTTGCGCGAAAAGTTTGACGTCGATCCTGCATCGGAAATCACACTCGAAATAAACCCCGGTAGCATCACGGTGGAAAAACTGCGTGACTTTCGCAGTCTCGGCATCAATCGCGCGAGCTTCGGTGCGCAGACGTTTGACGATCGCGAACTTGCGAAGTTGGGACGTTCGCACACAGCCGCCGACGCGCGGCGTACGTTTCACGATCTGCGCGCAGCAGGTTTCGAAAACGTGAGTTTCGATCTGATCGCGGGACTGCCCGGGCAAACCCTCACCGGTTGGCAGCGAAACGTCGACGAAGCGCTTCAATTACGTCCCGAACATTTGTCTTTTTATCTGCTCGAAATTCACTCCGACACGCCGTTGGCCCAGCACATCGAACGCGGAATTCAACCCGTCCCCGATGAAGATCTCGCCGCCGTGATGTACGAATCGATGCTCGAGCGCGCCGCGGCCGCGGGTTACGAACACTACGAGATCTCAAATCTCTGCCGGCCCGGTTGTCAATCGCAGCACAACACAAAATACTGGACCGGCGCGCCGTATTTTGGCTTTGGCTGTTCGGCCCATTCGTACGACGGTGAAACCCAGCGCTGGTCCAATCATCGTGACGTGCTTGAATATGTGAAACAGATTGAACAGGGATTTTCGGCGATTAATGAAAAGCAGTTCTTAACGGAGAGCGATATCAAAGCCGAGAGTCTTTTTCTTGGTCTTCGTTTAATGCGAGGTGTCAGCCGCGATTTGTGTAAGGATTACGAAACAGACGTCAACAGATTTCAGGAAGCCGGTTTGCTCGAACTGGACGGCGATTTCATTCGATTGACGCGCAATGGAGCGCTGTTATCCAACGAGGTATTTTCCGCGTTCGTATGATCATTGCCATCGACGGTCCATCCGGATCTGGTAAATCGACACTGGGGCGAATGCTGGCGCGGGAGTTGAACCTCCTCTACATCGATACCGGCTCGATGTATCGTGCGGTCGCACTCGCGACGATCGCTGCGGAGATCGATCCTGCCGACACCGACGCCGTCGCAGCACTGGCTTCCGAAGCAGACATCGACCTCGAAGGCGATCCCGACTCGTTAAAGGTTTTGCTCAACGGCCGCGAAGTCACAGAAGAGATTCGCACTGAAGGCGTGACCGCGATGTCGTCAGTCGTATCGACCATTCCCGGCGTGAGGCGCGCGATGGTCGCGCGGCAACGCGTCATGGCCCAACGCGGCGCGGTGCTCAACGGCCGCGACATCGGCACGGTCGTCTTTCCCGACGCGGACATCAAGTTTTTTCTAACGGCGGCGGCTGAAGAACGCGCAGAACGGCGTTTCAAGGAAGATCTACTGACAAACTCAAGCGTCTCTCTTTCACAGACACTCTCCGAGATGATCGAGCGCGATCGGCGCGATTCATCGCGCGCCGATTCGCCGTTGAAAGCCGCTGAAGACGCAATCGTCATCGACTCATCGGGATTATCTATTGAAGAAGTTTTTGCACGGATGATGGAACATGTTCACCGGCATCATTGAAGAACTCGGCAGCGTCCGCAGTATCGAAGAACGCGGCGAGAACGCGCGCATCGTCATCGCCGCCACAATCGTGACCGAAGGCACGAACCACGGCGACTCGATCGCGGTCAACG
>DATNJO010001057.1:0-3784 GCA_035603895.1 Pyrinomonadaceae bacterium | reverse complement strand
GCGCTCGGTTCCGTTCGCGGACGCGCGGATCTCGGCGTTAGCGTGATCGAGATGCGTTATGTTTCCGGTCTCGAACAAGTCGAGGTCGGCGACTACGTGATGACCACGGGACAGGACGGAATCTATCCGCCCGGTTTGAATATCGGAAAAGTTGTCGACGTGAAAAGAGGAACAGCCACCCAGGCGCACCAGATTTTGATCCAACCCGGCGCCCAGTTGGACCACTTGGAGGACGTGGCGGTGCTTTTGTACCACCCTCCGCAACGACCAACCCCCCAACCGACTTTGCAGAACGCGGAAAGAACCAGGTAAAAGCATTGCCGATTTTCGATTGCCAATTGCCGATTTGCAGCGGGCCAAAGCACTGCTACCGGCTCAAGTCCAACTCGGTCTACCGGCAATCGAAAATCGGCAATCGAAAATCGGCAATGGAGTATGTCGCAGCTTAAGATCGCCGCAGTTTTGCTTATCTCGATCGTGCTTCAGCTTTCACTCCGTGAGGTTTGGAGGCCGCTCGCATACATCGACTTTCCGCTGGTGGTAGTTGTTTACATCGCGCTGCAACGCGAAGCCTGGCAGGCGCTGGTGGTGGGAACACTCGCCGGGCTAATTATCGACGCCCGTAGTGGCGGCCTGATCGGCGCGGGAGGATTTTCCAAGACGCTGACGGCCTACATCATCTTTTTCGCGGCAACGAAAGTAAACCTTGAAAACCCGTTGTTACGGATTCCGGTGCTCGCGGCAGCAACCGTGCTCGACTCCGCGATCTACGTCTTCTGGCACCGCTTGCTTGGTTATGCCCCGGGCGTTCCGGTCGTACAGACGATCTCTTACAAACTGATCGCGACGACGATCGTCGGTACTCTGGTTCTTTACATGCTCGATTCGGTGAAGTCCGGCGAGTCGGCACAGCGGAGACAATTTGCCACACGACGGCGTGTGGCGCGGCGTTCGACAGGCCCTTTACGGCGAAGATAGGAGCTTTGAACTTTGGTACTTGGTTCTTTGTACAACGCGGCAAACGTAACAAAGCACTAAGCACCAGGAACAAAGGGCAAAAGAAATGAAATTCGAAGACTCATCGCAAAACCTTCGCGCTCGGCTGCGTTTTGTCCAGATCCTCGTCGTGTTGATGCTGGGTGTGCTGAGCGTCCGGCTCTACGTTTTGCAGGTGGTGCGCGGCGATCGCTATTCGGAAATCGCACAGAACCAACGCCGCCGCCGGCTGCCGATTCCGGCCCCGCGCGGCGTGATCTTCGACCGTAACAAAAGGCCAATCGTCGATTCGCGTCCCACTTACAACGTGATTCTTACGCGCGAGGATGTGAAAGGCAAAGACCTCAATGCGCTCGTCGAGCCACTCTCGACTGGTATGGACATCGATCCGCAGATGTTGACCGAGCGCTTCGAAATGGTGAAGTCGATGCCGGCGTTTGAGTCGATCCTGGTCAAGCAGGACGCATCGCCGGGCGACATCGCCTGGGTTGAGTCACACAATTTCGAGTATCCCGAACTGCGCGTCGAGCAGCAGCCGCAGAGAAAATATCCAGAAAACGGATCGCTTGCGCACGTCCTCGGCTACGTCGGTGAAATCAGTCCCGAACAACTCAAGCAACAGGTCTACAAAGACAAAGGACTGAAACCCGGCGACATCATCGGTCTCAGCGGCCTCGAACAGATTTACGACGACTACCTGCGCGGTACCGACGGGTATCGCGAAGTGGTGGTCGACAGCCGTGGCCGCATCCAGGACGAGATCGAAACCGTCAATCCGATTCCCGGACGCGACCTGATCACGACCATCGATCTCGACCTCCAACACGCGGCAGAAGATCAACTTGCAAATTCAGCGACGAAGCGCGGCGTACTGGTCGCGATGGATCCCAATAACGGCGAGATTTTCGCGCTCGCGTCGTATCCGACGTTCGATCCAAATCTCTTTTCACAACGAATCACGACCAAGGAAGGCAAAGCCGAATACGCGGCGTTGTTGGCCGATCCCCAAACCCCCTTGCTCAACCGCGCGATTCAAAGCCGTTATCCGCCCGGTTCGACGTGGAAGATTCCGATGGCCGTGGCGGGACTTCAACAAGGCGCGATCACGATCGATCATTCGAGCATCGCGTGCGGCGGTGGCATCACGATCGGAAACAAGTTCACGCGCTGCATGGGCAATCACGGTGCACCGGACATCAAGCGCGCGATTACTGTTTCCTGCGACGGTTATTTCTACCGTCTCGGTTTGAAGATGGGCATCGACGGCATCGTCAGCATGGTTGACGAGTTTGATCTCAACAAACGCACCGGCATCGATCTTCCTAACGAAGTCGTGAGTTGGACGCCGTCGCGTGAGTTCAAACGGCGCATGCAACCGCGCGATCCGGAATGGCGCGATATCGACACGGTTTATGCCTCGTTCGGACAGGTCTACGACATCATCACGCCGATCTCGCTCATCAGGACGATCTCGGCGGTGAGCATGGGCGGGCGCATGTTCATTCCGCACTTACTAAAAGAAGTGCCGGCGTACGGCGATAAACCGGCGGTTAGATTTCAACCGTTAGATGCTTCGCGGCCGAACCCGAAGGTTCTGCCCATTCCCGAAGACATTCATCACACGGTAGTCGAAGGCATGTGGAGCGTGGTGAACGGCGGCGGCACCGGCGCGCGCATCGCGATGGCCGGATTCGATATCGCCGGAAAGACGGGAACGGCGCAGGTCGTCGGACTCGGCAAGGACACCGGCAAGAACAAAGACCACTCGTGGTTTGTCAGTTACGCCCCGGCTTACAAACCGGAGATCGCGATGGTCGCACTGATTGAAAACTCCGGCTTCGGTGGCAGTCACGCCGCGCCTGCGGTGCGTGGCGTCTACGACGTTTACTATCGCAACACGCGTCATGAAGAACCGCCGGGAGCTGTTCAGCAAATCGCGAAAGCAACAACACCCGGCCAGGCGAATCCAAAACCGGAAACAGCTAAACCCGCAACAGTCAAACCGGCGCCCAAGCCCAAGCCGGTGGCAACCACGCGGAAACCTCCCGCCGCGCCACAACAAGCAGCAGTTAGTAATTAGTAGTTAGTAGTAGATGGTCGCAATTATTCACAAACGCAGTTGGCGTGATTTCGACTGGATCCTCGCGCTCTTGGCAATCGCGATCGTGCTGTTCGGCACGGTCCAGATCCGCAACGCCCAGCCTACCGAGACGTATTGGGTCAAACAGCTCATCGGACTCAGCATCGGTATCGTAGTGATGCTGGCAATCGCGTTCACGGATTACCGCAAACTGCTCAACCTCGCGCCCGCGTTCTACATCTTCGGTTTGATTCTGTTGGTGCTCGTCCTGGTTCCGGGCTTGGGATTAAAGATCAACGGCCAGCGAGCGTGGATCAAAGTGCCGGGCATCGGGCAGTTTCAGCCGTCAGAGTTTGTGAAAGTGACGACCGCAATGATGCTGGCGCGTTACTTCGGTAAGAATCGCGTCCAGCCACTCGCGCTCAAAGAAATGATCGTCGGCGGCTTGATTCTCGCCCTACCGATCGGATTGATCTTGCTCGAGCCCGACGCCGGTTCAGTGCTGACGTATCTTCCGATTCTCGCGGTCGTGCTTTTCCTGTCGGCGATTAAATTGCGGCTCGTGATCGCGGCTGTGGTTTTGGCGGTGGTGATGATTCCCGCCGCGTACTGGCTCGGAGTCAAAGGCGGTTACGTCAAACCGTACCAGCAGGAACGCATCAACGTGATTCTCGATCCGGAGAACGCCGATCGGCGCGGCATCGGGTA
>DATNJO010001056.1:0-4386 GCA_035603895.1 Pyrinomonadaceae bacterium | reverse complement strand
ACGGCAGTCTTTCGCCGATTCGTCACATTGGACCAAGCGAACTGCACCTGGCAAATCTTTTGCCGCGGCTGAAACCGGAAAACAACGACGGGGTGAAGGTGACGGAAGTGATTCTCGCCACCAACCCGACCACTGAAGGCGAGGCTACAGCCAATTACATTAGCCGTTTGTTGAAGCCTTTGGGATTGCGAGTGACGCGAATAGCGATGGGAATGCCGGTGGGCAGCGACCTCGAATACGTCGATGAGGTCACAATGGACAAGGCGCTCGCCAACCGCCACGAGATCTAGCAAGCCATCCACAGATTACACAGAGTCTGCGTAATCTGTGGATGGTTTTTGTCTTTTAAAACCGAACCTGCTCCGGCGCTGTTCCATCCTTACATTCAACGCAGTCTTCGTCGGTCTCGTACATCCGCACGTCAAAATCCACCAGCGATTCGATCGGCACGCCTTCGACTTCTTTCGGTGCTAAATCAAACCGCACGATCGCGCCGCAACCGATAATCCGCGCGCCGAGCGACTTCACCAACTCCACCGTCTCTTCGATCGCATTGCCGCTGCGGATGATGTCGTCGACGATGATGCACGGATTCACCTCACCCTGATTGACGTACTGCCGGAACGTGCGTTTGCCGTGTTCCTGTTCCGCCCAATAGATCTGTTCCGCATTGAGCGCGTCGCGCACACCGAAAGCAACCGGAATTCCTCCCGAACTCGGACTGATGACCGAGACTTTTGGCAACTGACTGGAGATGTCTTTTTCAAGCCTGAACTTTCGGCTCAGCGCCACTGCCAACACGCGCGCTGTGTCGTAGTAGCGAAAGGCGAGTGGCATTTGAAAGTAATGTGGCGAGTGTTTGCCGTTGGGATAAACGAAGTGACCTTCGCGAAACGCGCCGGTGCGTTTCAGAATCTGCATTACAGCTTCTTGGGAAGGAATCAGCTCGACCATGTCGTTCTCCAGTTTGTGTTTGGGTTAGTTGCGCGCAGAGCATACATCAATCGCGGCCATTTGCTCCATACGAGGTCGCGCGTTCGATGAGAAGTTGTTGATCCGTGGGCAGACCGGCAGGCAGCTTTTTCACTGAAAACCACTCGGCGCGTTCCACTTCCATCGTTCGCAGTTTCATTTCTGCGACTTGAACATTCGCACGGCCGCGAAACACGATCTCGACCTGGCGTGGTTTCTCGAATGAACGTGCAGTGAAGATTTCCACCTGATTGACTTCGAGACCGAGCTCTTCGCGGAGCTCGCGTCTGAGTGCTTGTTCCGGCTGTTCGCCGAGTTCGAGGAAGCCGCCGGGAATGCCCCAGCCGCTACCGGGGCGAAAGCGATGTTTGAGAAGTAAAATTTGTCCGGCGTCGTTGAAGATCAGCGCACCGGCCGTGACTGTGAAGCGCGTCTGAGTGACGCGCATACTCCAGCGACGCATGCGCGGCGGCAGCGCGCGCCAGACCTTTGCCATAAGCTTGTGCAACACGCGCCCGAGCATACACTGTTTTCTGATCTGTGTTTGTCTGTGCAAATCTGTGGTCAACTTCGTGTACAATGCGCTTCCAGGAAAACCACCATGGCAACCACCGAAACCATCGCGGTTCCGAAACGAATCACCAACGCGCAGACCGTCTGCAACGAGAAAAACGAAAAGGGAAAACTCTGCAACGGTCACTTGAAACAGTTGCGCACGGCGGGTGAGCCGTCGCAGGTGCACTTGCGCGGCGACGACGTGCTTTCAAAATGCCAGACGTGCGGGACGCTTTACATGGGGCCGCCGTTGGGCCACGTGCGCGATCCGAATAAGCAGGTGCGGTTTGTTGAAGGGGAGTTGAGTGCGTTGTTGCAGGCAGCGGGTGGAACGCTGCCGGTGATTAAGAAAGATGCTGACCGGGGTGTGTTTGTGATGGTCGAGACCGTGGTCGAAGGCCACGGCGCACACGCCGCGAAACCGGCGGCTGCGAAACCTGTAGCCGCTGCGCCGAAAGCCGCGGCACCAGCAGCTCCGAAGGCTGCTGCGCCAGCAACGCCGAAGGCGGCTGGCGAGCACAAGACTCTCGGAGAGAATCCGAACCGGCAACTATTCCGGCGTTCGACTTACGTTGGCGTAAAAGATACTGGTCCGGTTGCGGGTGAGACTTTCGAACAAAAGGTCGCACGCCTGAAAGCAGTTTCAGCAGCAGCGAAGCAACGTGCTGAAGAGGGTGGCGGAGAAGAACCCGTTGCCTCTGCTGAACCGGTCGCCACTGCGCCCGCAGCAGACCCGGTCGTTCAATCCGCTGAAATTGCGGCGCCTTCGCCAGCGACAACTTCATCATCCCCGGTTCACAAGCCGACCGGCAACGCGGATCGTAGCTTATTTAAGCGCTCTACTTATTGCGGTGTGACAGATACCGGTCCGGTACCAGGCGAAACTTTCCAACAAAAAGTCGCACGTCTCGCCGCACTCTCTGCGGCCGCTAAGCAACGCTCAGAGGATGGCTAGAACTTTTCGGTAACGGTCAGCCCGTCCTGCGCGAGTTTCCAATCTAAAACTTCAACACCTTCTTCCGCCCTTAGCGCAGCTTCAACATCTGCGCGCCGCCCTGCCGCACAGAAAAACGCAATACATCCACCACCACCAGCACCACAAACCTTCGCCGCTTCAGCCCCGTTCGCTAAAGCTTTCTCCACCAGCATATCCATCTGCGGTGTCGTGATGGTCGGCGCGAGCCGCTTGCGAATGGGATAAGCTCGCTTCATCACCGCGGCCACGCGATCCCAGTCGTCCGCCAACAACGCTTCACGCACGTCGCGCGCGGCATCGCGAATCCCTTCAAACAACTCAAACAATTCCGGATCGCCGTCGATGTGACGCTTATAAACTTCCCAATTATTGATCCCGGAAAGACGCGGCTCGCCCGTGTAACAGATCGCAATCCGGCGTTCCAACTCCGCGTAATTGATATCCAGCGCTTCGCGCTCCATTCCGTCCGCGCGAAAATGCACGCACGAAACCGCACCATAAAGCGGCGGATAATAATCCTGAAAACCAGCAGGCACTTTGATCACCGTCGATTCGACATTCGCCGCAATCTGGACAAACTTGTCTTCCTCGTAACGATTGCCCACGAGTCGATTCAACGCGCCGATACAAGCGATCGCCAAACACGACGAACCACCCAAACCCGCACCGGCAGGCACAGTGCTCTCAGCAACGAGATGAAATCCGGTGGTGGGTTTGAAGAAGTGGACCAGTTTCGAAATCAGCTCCAACCGCTCTTCGAGCAACAGATCTTCGATCGCTGAAAGATGCGTTTCAAATGAAACTTTACGATCGCGGGACTCGAGCACGATGCGACCGTCGTCGTTCGTCTCAATGCGGCAACGGGCATAAAGTGAAAGCGCGAAATTGACTGTCGTAGCGCCGGGATGAAAAAGATAAAGCGGCCAGATGTCGATAGTGCCGCCCTCAAGGTCCACTCTGGGAGGTGCTGAAGATTCGATAATCATTGCCGATTTTCAATTGCCGATTGCCAATTTAGCAATTGCGTTTGGTTCCTCTTTAGTAGGAGAAGTGTGCTTGTTAAAGTAAGGCGAAGTTAGCAAGTTCGACTCCAATTGGCAATCGGCAATCGAAAATCGACAATGTCTTAATCGCCATCTCCTTCTCGCTTGGCTACGCGTTTCTTTTCCTCAGCGCGATGGCTGAATGGGATGTGTTCCTGAATTTCCTCGCGCAGGTCCTGCAACTTCTCCGCGGCCGCGTGTTCCAGTTCCCGCACGCGTTCCGGGTTAGCCTTCTCAACTTTCGGCGAGAGCCAAAATCGTTCGGCCAGATAAAACGCAACGATCCCCAGCACCACGATCACCAGCAGCACTTTGCCGAGCCGCTGGAAGTCGCCAATCAAACCCATCACGGCGCCGCTGAAGAAGTAACCCGCGCCCGCGAGAATGAAGACCCACAAAAAACAGCTAAAAAATGAAACTACCAAAAACCGCAGGTAGGGCATCCGGCCGACGCCGTAAAAGACACACGACGCCCAGCGCAACCCGTAAATGTATTTCGAAAGAAAAATCGAAAGAACGCCAAACTTGTTGGTCAGCCGTTCCAACCTCGGCCTTGCCGCGCGATAAAAACGAAACTGCTTCACGCCCTCGCAAAATCCGCGACCGGCGAAATAGGCGATGTTGTCACTCAAACACCCGCCCAGCGTCGCCCAGATTAAAAGTTGCAAAAAGCTGTACTCGCCAAAAAAACCGCTGTGCGCCAGCACTCCGCTAATCAGGAGAGTGATGTCGCCCTCCAGCATTACCAGAAAAAAGATTGCGTATAGCCCGTACTGACCTATGAGTTCGTAGAGAAAGTCGAGGTGCATGAAGAAACCAGGGCCATGAAACTCAAGTCCA
>DATNJO010001055.1:0-8251 GCA_035603895.1 Pyrinomonadaceae bacterium | reverse complement strand
TGCGCGACTCTTTGAAGCAGGAGATCCAGAACGATTTCAAGCGGTTCTTCGACTCGCGTGAGACGTACGAACGCTACGGCATTCCCTGGCGGCGCGGCGCGCTCCTCACTGGTCCACCCGGAAACGGCAAGACCCACACGGTGAAGGCGCTAATCAATTCGCTGGAGCGGCCGTGCCTGTACGTGCGCAACTTCTCCGGTGATGGAACCGAGCAGGGAAACATGACCGAAGTGTTCAAACGCGCGCGCCGGGAACCGACCGTGGTCGTGCTGGAAGATCTCGACTCGATGATTAACGACGCTAACCGGGCGTTCTTTTTGAACGAACTCGACGGCTTCCGGGTGAACTCGGGCGTAGTGATTCTGGCGACGACCAATCACCCGGAAAAACTCGACACGGCCATTCTCGATCGGCCCAGCCGTTTCGATCGCAAATACGTTTTCGATCTACCGGCTGAATCCGAGCGCCTGGCTTACGTCGAAAAGTGGAACAGCGAACTGCAAGCGGAGTTGCGAATCTCAGAAAAGGCAGCGGCGGCGATCGTAAAACAGACGGAAGGCTTCTCGTTTGCTTATCTGAAAGAATTGTTTGTTAGCTCGATGGTCCAATGGATGTCCGGCTCCGGCCAGACCTCGATGGATGAAGTGATTCTGGCGCAGACGACCGCGCTTCGTGGACAGATGAAGACTACGCAAGCGGAAAAGAAGAAGAAAAAGAAGAAGTGACGTCATTTTTGATTGCCGATTGTTGATTGTCGATTGCGTAGTTTGAGGGTCGTTCTTTGCAATCGAAAATCGACAATCGAAAATCGGCAATGACTCTTAGTGGCTCATCGCGTAGATGACGACGTTGATGCCGACCTTGTAAGCCGGCAGGCCGTACTTCACGGGATAGGAGGGATCGTTGATCCATTCCCACGCGTCGCCGAGATCACAGTTGCGCGCGATGAAAGCAACCAGGCGTCCGTTCTTGTTTTCAACGCCCATGTAGTGTGGCACCACGCCGCCTTTTTCTGACGTGATGCCGCGCTGGGCGTTGTAAATGTTCGGCACCTGGACCACTTCTTCAACGTCGAGGTACGCATGAAAGAGCGGATGGCTCAGCGGCAGATCCTTGATCTCATACTCGGGCACGATCTTCTGAAACTGTTCCTGCACGTTTTGCCACTCGTACTCGCCCCAGAAATCGTCGAGAAAGATGAAGCCGCCGCGCATGATGTACTCACGCAGGCGCGCGGCTTGTTCGTTCGTCAGATCCATGAAACCGGGTTCGACGACATAGAGGATCGGATAGTCGAAGATGCGGTCGTCTAGAATCTCGAGCGCTTCGGGACGGGGCGCGATCTTGAGATTGGTGCCGGCCCATTCGCGCAGGCCGACGATGAAATTGTTGTCGGCTTCGGGATAGTCGGTGGTCCATGTGCCGCCGCCGTAGCCTCTGCGGCCGTAACCGCGGAAGGGTGATTCGTAGATCGTGCGAACGAAAGTGAACTCACCAAACGACGGGCCGCTGTCCGCGGCGCTGGAGCTTGGCCGGCGGCGCTGGCGGAAGTTGCCGAAGTCGTCGAACGGACGTTGGGCCACGGACGGAACGAGCAATGCTGCGATCAGCAGTGCAGGCAGAAGTCCGAGTTTTACGAACCGTGTGAGCATAAATACTTAGTTTGTAGTCTTGTGCTTCTTGGTGGCCTCACTGTCTTTGTCTCGCGCCGGATAGTCGCCGGTAATACTCTTCCACCGCCTTGCGATACTTCTCGGGTGCGGCGCCTTCGTCGCGCAAGCGCAAGTTTGTGCGGCCGCTTTGTTGTTGCAGTTGACGGCTCAACTCCAGTTCCAACTGGCGCAAGGGGTCGACGACCTCATTCTTGAGGTACGACGCCGTCGCTGCATCGCCTTCCATCTTGCCGTCCGCGAGCCGCTTGAGTTCTTCAATCACTTCGTCGAGACGTCCGGCGTTGATTCCGCTTGTGCCCCACTCGCGGCGCAGGTCCTGCGCTTCGCGCAAACGTTCGCGAATCTCTGCGGGAAGCTGACGATTGTCGCCCCAACCTTCGCCCATTGGACCAGTGCGATCGACGCCGCCGTATTGGCGGTTACCAGTTGACTGGCCGCCGTTTGGTGAGCCGCCCGATTGTTGATTGCTCTGCTGTTGGCCGCCTTCAGAACCCTGTTGACCCTGACCTTGTTGACCCTGCTGGCCTCTCTGTCCTTGCTGACCTTCCTGGCCGTGGCCTTGTTGACCCTCTTGCCCCTGTTGACCACGCCCTTCCTGACCCTGCTGACCTTGTTGGCCTTTCTGGCCCGGTTGTTGACCTGGTTGTTTGCCTTGCTGTTGACCGTTGCCATTGCGGCGCGCGTTTTCATCGAGACGCCGTCGCAGTGAATCAAGGTTGTCAGCCAACTGCCGTGTGCGATCGAGATTCTCTTCGGCGCTCGAACCATTCGCACCGCGCGCGCTCTGCTCGGCCGCCTGCAAACGTTCCGAAAGGTTATTGAGACTGCGCTCGATCGCGCGCTCGTCCGTGCGACCCGCGCCTTGACCGTTTTGCTGTCCTTCTTGTCCCTGCTGATTTTGGCCTTGCTGATTTTGACCCTGCTGGCCGCGGCCTTGTTGACCCTGGCTTTGCTGACCGTTGAGCGCTTGCTTGCCTTCACGAATCCGCTCAGCCACACGATCACGACCGAGTGCGTCCGCCGCGTCTTTCAACTGTCGCGCGGCTCGCTGCTGGCCTTGTCCTTGCCCGGCACCCATTGCCCGCGCCGACTGCTCGATGTCCTGCTGCAAACCACTCACCGAATCAGCGAGTGCATCTTTTCTTTCCGCCAACTGCTCGCGAGTCTTGCGCGAATTTTCATCCTGCGCGCTTTGTCCGCCACGACGCGAGAGACTCTCCATGTCTTTCGCGATCTCACGCTGACGCGACGCCGCCTGCGCCGCGCGTTGGCGTAAATCCGAAATTTGCTGTTGGCGTCCGGACGAACCAGACTGAGCAGATTGGCCGCCGCGTTGACCGCTTCCGCTCATCTGTTGCAAACGCTCCTGCGCTTGCCGCAATCGTTCCAAAGCGCGTTCGTTCTGCGCGATCGCGTCGCTCGAATTGGTTCGCGACGACGCTTGCGCTTTCTGCATCTCGTCGGCGGTTTGATTGAGTTGACGGCTCAACTCCTGCATCTGCGCATCGCGACGTTCGCGAGACAATCGTTCGAGCTCGCGCGCCGCCTTGCGTGTCTCATCAATCAACTCTTGTTGTTGACGTTGACTGCCGCCACCACCACCGTTCGCTGCCTGTTGCGCACGCCGGCGCTGTTCTTCAAGCGCTGCCTGTTGGCGCCGGGCGAGTTCTTCCAAACGGCGTTCAGCTTCACTCTTCTGTTGTTCCGCTTGTTGTTGCTGCTGGCGTTGCACGGTCTCGTACTGGTTCTTCATCTTGTCGAGCTCGAGCTCGAAGAGACCGGCGAGTTCCTGTTGTTCCCGTTGACTGCCGCTACCGCTGCCACTGCTTTGATTGCCAAAGGCAACCTGCACTTCGCGAAAGATCGCGTCAGCCGCCAGCAGACGTTGCAGCGCACGCTGTTCGGGAGGCAACGCGTCCTTGCCCGCTTCCTTACGCAACGGCGGCGGCGCGCCTTCCATTTCTTTCGCCGCCTGGCGGAGATGTTCGGCCATCTCCTTCACCTGCTTTTGTCCTTCGTCAACATCGCCGAGCCGGCGGCCCATGCGATCGAGAAACTCAAGCGTGTCCGTGCGCAGTTTTTCCTGTCCCGCGGCGACTGCCTCGTAACCGTCTTTGCGTTCCTGATCGGTGTACTTCTCGCCTTCGCGAATCAAGCGATGCGTTGCTGCGATCAGATCTTTCTGTCGACGCGACAACGCGTTCTGCTCCTGATCGCCGCCCTGACCGCCGCCACCCTGTTGCTGTTGCGACTGCTTGTACTCCATCTCAAACGGTTTCACTTCGATGAAGTAGATGTCGCTGGTGGATTCGTTGCTCGCGTCGCGCGCCTTCGCGTAATAAGAAATGAAGTCACCCGGTTTCAGGTTGTATTCTTCGAGGAAGAACGTGTAGGCGCCGCTCAGCGTGTGCGCCGATTCGCGCGTCAACTGTTGCAGGTTAACCGACTTTTCTTCACCGCCGTTGACGGAGAAGTGGAGGTCCATCGAGACCACGCCGTAATCGTCCTCCGCGCGTGCCTGCGTGAAAACCTCCTCGAGATTTGTCGCCTTCCTGTCGCGTCCGGGTTTGTCAAACGAGATCACCGGCGGCTGATCGGAAAGCACGGAAACGTCGTACTCGTTTGAACCGCGATACGTTTCACCGTCGTTGCTGACGAGTTCGATGTAATAGGTCGTGTCACCCGCGACGGTTAAATTGCCGACAAAATCGGCGCCCTGCAAAGTCATCTCCGTCTTTTTTCCGTCGGCGAAGACGATGCGCGCCGCACGCACTTTGCCGGAGGAGAGTTTCGCAGTGACGGTCGCAACTGTTCCTTTCAATGCCGCGATGTCGCCGCCATCTTCGATCGTCTTAGACGGTAGATTAGTGAACGCGGGGAAGTTGAGCGTCAGGTCGAGTTGTTTGACGAAAGGCAGATCGACGACATTGAGTTTGTAAACTTCGGAACGGACCGTGTTCGACTCGACGAAATACTCGACCGAGTCCTGAATGTTGAAGATCGAGTAACGAAAATCGCTGCGCGCCTTCGCGGGTTCCATCGGCTGACCCTGAAAGTCTTCTTTCGAACCGAGCGGGCGTGAGAAGACGGTGACTGTTTGCGAATCGAAGTTGACGAGCGACGCGAGGATGTCCTGATCTGAACCTTTCGGCACCCGTGCGGTGCCCGGTTTCACTTTGATACTCATCGCGTTGGGCGATGAAGCGAGTGCGGTCGGCGTGACGAGTTGCGCGACGCCTTGCGAGATCTCACGCGGTCCCCATTTCAAGACACCCGCAAACAACAGCAGACTGGCGAGCGCTGCGCCACTGTAGAGCAACAGGCGCGAACGCCGGATGATGTTGCGAACGTCGAGCGTCGCGGAAACGCTGTTCGCGTCGCGATAAAGACGGCTGACGAGTGCGGGCGAAACGCGCGAAGGTTCTTCGCTGGAAAACTCGACAGCGGTAACGAGACGATCTTCAGTGCCGGGAGACTTTTCTTCTATCAGCCGTGCGAGACGCGCGTCGCTGATTCGTTTCAGCAACGGACGCAGCAACGCGAAGTAGAACGTCGCCAAAACTGTGAGCAGCGCGCCGATGCGCAAGACAAGCAGGGCAGCCGTGTTGTAGCGATAACGATGCGCGGCCCAGCCCGTGAGCAGCAGCACCACCGCTACGACACCGACCGTGATTGCGACACCGCGCAACGAAAGCAAAAGCTGTCGCCGCGAGCGCGCCTTGCGCAGGAGATCGTCCAGTAGATTGGTTTCTGGGTTCATAAATCACCCGATAATCTTGGCCATTTTGGTACGCCGCGCCAGCGCCGATTCGGTTAGGAGTAAGAGTAGCGCAACCAGCAGCAACGACCACCATACTTTCTGTCGTCCTTCTACCTCTTCGCCGTTCACATTTTGACTCGCGGCCGCGCCTTCAGCGCTTCCGGCGCCGCCGGTCACGCCTGCTATAAATTCCTGGAAGTTCAGTTTACTGAAATCACCTTCGGCGCTATCGCCGTCGACGGCCGCGAAGTCTGGTTGAGTGTTGTAACGCAACCGATAAAAACCGGGTTCGCGTGCAGTGATCAGTAACTCGCCATCAGGAGTCGCGCGGCCCTCGTTCAATCTCGTGCCCGAAGGAGCATCGACCGCGGGCGGTTTGCCTTCGCCGTCCTTCTTCACGGTGAACGTTTGGCCCAGGCCGTACCACGCACTCTCTTCGCGCGTGCCCGCGTAACGAACCATCTGATGAATAAACGGCAGATAGAGCGGCGTTAGGGGCAGGTCGTTCCAGCTTGGTCCAAGTGACGAAGTGAAGAGCAGTACGCGGCCTTTGCCTGCGGTTGACTCGAGCAGTGCGGGACTGCCGTCCTCAAAACGCGCCAAAATCGTGGCGTTCGGCTTCGGCTCAGAACGGAAGTAGCCAACGACGTTTGCGGCTGCGAGCCGGCCGCTGCGCTGAAACACTTCGAAGATCGGATGATCGAACTTTACGTTCGTGATCGCCGCGCTCTCGCCGCCTTTTGTCTGCACCGCTTCACGCAACGTTGCTGGAGCAATCTGTTCGAGTGCTTGATTGAAACTGTCAGCTTGCGTTTGTGGTCCAGTGGAAATGATTAGCTGTCCGCCGGCGTTCACAAACTTCACGAGCGCGCCGGCGAGCGCCGAGTTGATCGAACCGGCGTCGTTCAGGATTACTAGCGCGTTTTCCGGAATGCTCGTCGGATCAACGGAGCCGCTGCTTTTTAGATCGAAGGTAAACGGTAGATCGTCGTTTGTGGTCAACGCGCTTTGCAGGTGCAGGCTGTCGCTGCGGCCGCGTGTCGCGCTTTCGACGATCAAAGCCTTCGCCGGAGTTTCACGACGCAGCGTGAAGTAGAAACGATTGTCTGGCGCGAAATCCCCGCTGGAGATATCAATCGTGCAGCGGTTGGCGCCGTCGTTGAGATTGAAGCCGGTAAACTCGATCACGCGTGAATCGCGGCTGTTGAGACTGATGTCGCGCTTTTCGACAGACTGCTCGTTGATCTGAAAATCAACCTGGACGTGATCGCGCGGCGTGTCGCTGAAGTTGCTGATGTGTACCGCGAGATTATCGAGATACTTCTGGCCAAACAACACACCGCGCGCTTCGACGTTCGTGATCGCGACGTTTGGCGCGGGATTGTTGTTGCTCACGTCGAGCGTGGTGAGCTGCGTGTTGTTTGAGAGTTTGAAAGTGGCGTTGGCTTGCCGCCAGCCCGGCGCCTGGAAATCGGAGATCATGACGATCCGTTTTGGACCGCTTGTTTCCACTTCGCCGAGCAGCGACTCGGCGCCGCGCAATGCCTGTTCGTAGTCTGTTCCGTCCCAACCGGCTTCCACGCTTTTAACACCGGTCCGCAAGCGGTTCTTGTCGTTGGTGAAACGACTGCTGACTGCGTAGCGTTTATCGAAACTCAGCACCGCGATCTGTTCGTCGTTGCGCGCTTCGTCGATCGCGGCTTCTGCACGGCGTTGTGCTTCGCCGAAGAGATTTTCGCGTCGCATGCTCGCGGAGTTGTCGATCAGAATTACGGTGGCGCCGGCCGCGGCATTGTTCGATTTAGCGGAGCTGCCGGTCGTGAAGAACGGCCGCGTGAATGCGATTACGATTAGTAGCAGCGCGAGACAGCGCAGCAGAAGCAGAAGAACGTTGTGTAGCGTGCGGCGGCGGATGGTGCGTTGCGGAACCTGACGCACGAAGACGAGGGCAGGGAATTGGATTTTGCGCGCTCGGGTGCGGCGCACCAAGTGAACCAGGATTGGCGCCGCGAGGGCCGCAACGCCGAGAAAAAATAGTGGCGTCAGAAAAGACATAAACCCAATCCGTGTTATCTGTGGACCTACTTGCCTGCCCGCCGAGAGAGAAACGAAAACAGCGCGAAGTCCAACGGCTGCTTCGTCGTCAATACTTCATAATCAACGTGATTCGCCGCCGCGCACTTGCGCATGTCCTCGACGTGTCGCTGCATACGTTCGCGATATCCACTCATTACTACGTCCGGCAGCACCGACATCTGCTCCTGCGTCTCCGCATCTTCCAACAACAACACCGGCTCTTTAAAATCGAAATCCAACTCGTTCTGGTCCAACACGTGAAACGCGACCAGGTCGTGGCCTTTGAAACGCAGATGCTGAAATGCTTCCTGCATCCGATCCGGCTGATCGTAAAAGTCCGAAATCACCACCACGATGCCGCGCCGCGTCAGAATCTCCGCGAGTTGATGTAACGACTCCGCGAGGCGCGTTTCTCCGCCCGGCTGAAGCAACGACAAGTTGCCGAAGATCGTGCGCATGTGTCCGGTGCGATTGCGCGCGGGCACGTGCGTGTGCACTTTCTGATCGAAAGCCACAAGGCCGACTGCATCCTGCTGGCGATTCAATAAATAAGCAATCGAGGCAGCCAGGAACTTCGCGTAGTCGAGCTTCGTCACCGAACTCGCGTGCGCGTAATTCATCGACGCGCTCGTATCAATCAACAGGTGGCACTGCGTGTTCGTATCGGCTCGATACTTCTTGATGAAGTAACGATCCGTGCGACCTAATAAACGCCAGTCGAGATAGCGCAAGTCGTCGCCAG
>DATNJO010001054.1:0-8658 GCA_035603895.1 Pyrinomonadaceae bacterium | reverse complement strand
TCGGGAAGGATCTCGCCGTTAACGATGACATCCTTTCCCTCGATCCGAATCCGATCGCCCGGCAAGCCAATCACACGTTTGACGTAATTGGTTAGTATCGGCGTGTTGTCCGGACGCTGATCGCGATCCGGCTCGTATTTGTTACCGGGATATTTGAAGACAATGATGTCGCCGCGCTTGATCTCACGTTGCGGCAAAAACGGTAGCGACTTGCCCGGCGCAAAAATAAACTTGTTGACCAGCAGGTGATCGCCGATCGTTATCGTGTTCTGCATCGATCCGGTCGGCACCTTCACCGCTTGTACGATGAAGGTCATACCAAACAAAGCCATCACCACCGTCACGACTGCCGATTCGAAGTATTCGCGCCAAACAGTCTTTGGCGGACCTTGCACCGGCGCGGGCGGAGTTTCCTTCTCGTGACCGTTACGATTAATGAGACGTGAAATAGAGAAAGGCTTCGCTTCGGTTTGAGGCGCCGCTTCTTCGGTGGTTACTTTGTCGGTGGTTCGATTACTGGCCATTGAAAAACATCCTAGATACGTTGCTTGCGGTGGTCAAGTTCAGCCCTTGATTCTCTTTCGCTTGCGGCCTCAATTATCTCCTGCGCCAGCTCCGTCATTGCTTCCAACGCGGCTCGTGCCGCCGCTGCTTCCGCCGCTTTGATCGAGTGGCCGGAACCGCGAATGCTGCCGCTGTCCCACGAAACCTCGACGTGAAAGATGCGTTGATGCGGCGGACCCAGGGTTTCGATTACCGCGTAACGCGGCGCCGATCGCCTTTCGGCTTGAAGCTTCTCCTGCAACATTGTTTTGTAATCCGCCTTCGCGGCACTCAGCGGATCGGCGGCCTCAAGTTCTGTTCCGAGCGCTCGGCAAATAAATTGAGTGGCCGATTCGAGTCCACCGTCGAGAAAGATCGCGCCGGTGATCGCTTCAAACACGTCCGCCAGCAAAGCATTCTTCTGCCGGCCACCGCTCTTCTCTTCGCCACGTCCGAACCGCAGAAACTCGCCGAGCTTCAATCCTTGTGATGCTTTTGCGAGCGTCGGCGCACTCACTAATCGGTGCTTCATGCGTGAAAGTTCACCTTCAGTGCCCGCCGGATACGAGTTGCAAAGATAGTTCGAGACGATGAGACCGAGCACTGAATCCCCTAAAAACTCCAGCGACTCGTTATGAAGTTTGCGGGCTTGTCGTTCGTCACCTGGCGGAACTTTCTCGTGCGCCCACGAACGGTGAGTGATAGCACGTTCGAGCAAAGCACGATCTCTGAAGTGGTAGGACAGAACCGTTTCGAGGAGGTCCAGGTCAGGAATCGTTTCGGGATTTTTCAAAGCGCAGCGGATTATAACAAACGGTAAAGGCAATCCACAGATTATGCAGAAAGGAGTCTGCGTAATCTGTGGATTGCTGGTAGTGCTTCGGACTGTTACCGGCGATTGCGTGGTCGATCGGGATTCGTTCCCGGCTTAGTGCCGGCGGGTTTCGTCGACGTGTTCGTAGCAGGTGTTGCGGTGCCAGCGGGTTTCGCCGGCGTGCTCGCGGCAGGCGTTGCAGCGCCGTTACCGTTTGTCGGAGCTGCTGCACCACCAGTATTGCCGGTCGGACTTGCGGCAGGCGCTGGAGTCGGCAGCGACGTCAGCGGAGTCGGTTCCGGTGGCAACGGCTTGGCGACGACACCGGCGATGTACTCAGTCAAACCCGTGTCTGATTTGTGCAAGTATTTGTACCAGTTTGTCAGGACTTCGAGCCAAACGGTCTTCTGCTGTGCAAACTGTGAATCGCTACCGGCGAGAGAGACGGCGCGTGCATAACCATCGATCATCCGTTCAACGATCTGGTTGATATTGGCGAGCGCCAGCTTGCTTTCCGGGGTTTCATCCTGGCCGCTGTACTTCTTGTAATCTTCCGACTGCTTCGCATAAGGGCCGGTCTCGTACGCAGCCGCGATGTAAGCGTAAGTGAAAGGCGACTTCTTCAACGGCGTCTCATACTGCGCAGCCTTGAGCAAGTTCTTGAGTGCAGCGGACGGATCTTTCTCAAGCGTCAGCGACCCGATAGTGAAATTCAAATATGCCAGAGCGGCGTCCCGGCCTGCGAGCGGCGCCCAATCGTCGAGGTTCTTGCCGCTTTCGAGAAGCGCCAATGCCTTTTGAGCATAGGCGAGCGACTCAGTGTTCAACTGCGCATTCTTCAGCGGAGCAACTACGTAACCGTTAGCGCCGAGGTGCACGAGCACGTTCAGGTTCTCTGGCTCTTTGGCGAGAATCTCACGTCCGAGCGCGTATGCTTCCGGATATTTCTTTTCGTTATAAAGCAGCGTTGGCAGTTGGATCTTGCGCATGCCTTCGTCGTAAGCAGTGGACCACTTCTTCAAGAAGTCGATAATCTTCTGCTGCGCTTCGGTGACTTCACCGACCGGCGGGCAAGCGAGATATTTCTTTGCCAGATCAAAAGCCTTGGCTTGATCAGTTTTGTAAATCTTGAGGAACTCCGCGTACCACGCGTCCTTCTCCTCTGTCTTACATTGATCTTGAACGGTGTTATTAGATCTGATCAGATTGGTCGCAGCAACGGGCATAGCAAGCAACGCGACTGTCGCACCGATCATTAAAAACATCATCATCTTTTTCATTAGTTGTCGGAACCTCCAAAATCCTTCTTCTTTCAGCAATCGCGCCAAAGGCCGAGCCCTCTCAAGCTTCGTTACAGGGACGTTAGGATGCAAATGATACAAAAATCGGTTGCCGATCTACGTATCGAGGGGAATGGGCTCTTGATTTAGAACTAGTAAATAACGAGCGCCCGCAATATTCCTGCAACTTTGTCAAATGTGTCAAGGTGCGCAGTGCACCGCTGACGAAAACTTTACAAAAAAATTTGCGCCGGAGATTAAGGTTCCGGCGCAAAAGAATCAAATGTGTTCTTTAAGTCTGTCTTATGGCTGAATCCGGCGCGGCCGCCCGGCGGCGGGAGTGTTGTTATTCGCGGGAGCAGTCTTTAAGTTTGTTGCCGGTTGCACACCGTTCTTCTGCGTTTCAGCAGGTTTGTTATTGAGCGGCATCAACACGCGTTTTACTGTGCTCTTCGGTTCGGCAGTCGCAGGTTTCGCTGTGTTCGGCTGCGGAACCGCCGGTGCTGTCTTCACGGTTGAATCGGACCCACTCGTGGCCATCGACTCGTCACCCTCGCCGGCATCAGCGTTTTCAGCATCGGCTTCAGCATCAGCGACTTCCTTCTCTTCATCGTCGAGTGTCGTTGCTATTTGCAGGTTGATTGCGGTACCGAAGCGATGATTCAACTGCCGGTAGATTTCACCGGCAACTGCGGCCGGGAAGTGACGGCGAGCATCGCTGCCTTCCGCGATCACGACGACTGCGAGTCGTGGATTCGCGAGTGGTGCGTAAGAAGTAAACAAACCAACCCAACCATTGTCGCCGATGCACGTGCCAGTTTTGCCGGCCACAGTCTGCGTCGGGTCATAAGCCTTTCGACCAGAACCGTAGTTAACTGCTCCGACCATTCCCGGCACCATGCGCTGCCAGACATCATTATTAATTTCGAGCACGCGGCGAACCTTCGGACTCATCTTGTTCGCATCTTTAGCATTGTGCGGAATCTGCGGAGTCAACAAGCGGCCACCGTTAGCCATCGCCGACACGAGCGTGCCCAACTGCAACGGCGTCACTTTAAAACCATCGGCGTGCGAGAACATGCGCGCGCCGAGATTGGAACTGAAGTCAGGCACTGTGCCTGCGAACTCGAACGGAACGTTCAGTCCGGTCTTCTCACCGAGTCCGAGTTGGCGCGCGTAGTTGACCATTTTGTCCGCGCCAATCTTGCTGCCGACTTGCTGGAAGAAAGGATTGTCGGAATGGGCCAACGCGGAAGTTAGATCGATTCGGTATCCATCGTTCGCGGTATCGACAAGCGGGATTGCGTTCTCAGAAAGCCCGGCGACGCCAGTGACTAATTTGATCGTCGAGCACGGTTTGAAACCGCGATGCAGTGCCCACTCCTGATTCACAACGGAGTAGACGCGGCCGGTCATCGGATCCATGACAACGACCGTGCCGGCGTGATGACCGAGAGCGTTCACGGCAACGCGACGCACTTCAGGATCTTCACCGGTCAGATCGTCTTTCGCGATCATCGCCTGCACCGAATCGCGCATTGCCTTGTCGATCGCTATCTGGCGAGCGATTGCAGCACGGCGAGCGGCTTCAGCACGTCGACGCGCTTCTGCTAACGCGCGGCGAGATCGTGATCCAACACGGCGCAATTCAGCAGCGCGTTCACGCCTGGTAAGTGGGCGACCGAGTTTTCGTTCGCGTGCCCTGATCGCCGATGATTGTTCGCGGGCGACGAGTGCGCGTTGACGACGAACGTCACGGGCCGATAAACGACTGCCACGCCCACGGCGAGAAGCTCGCGCTGTCGTCCGTCCGCGGCGCGACGATGTGTTGCGATTTCTGGCTGTAGCTTTTTTGCTCTTCTGAGCGCGGGCGCTGCGTCCCGAGGTGTGTCGTTTCTTCCCAAATGCCGTACCGGAAAATGCCAAACAAAGTAGGATAAATAGAATAAAGACGAGCCGGTCGGGTCGACGGGAATAGAACTTGGGTGTCATCAGGGCCTACTTACCTTTCTTTAGGGATTGCTCACCTGCCGGTGAGTGGAACTCCAAAAAACTCTCCTAGGTTCGAAAAACCAAAACCTTTCAAGCTCGCGCTTGGCCTCGCGACAACTGACTGCAACATTGAGGTGGGAAGATTTCCCTAAACGGCGGCCCCTGGGGACATTGATTCGAGACCGCCATGAATATAACATCGAGCCTCTCCCATGGGCAACAAAAAAGTAATTGATTATACATAATTCACTGGAAGACCAGGGCACCACTCTAATATGAGATTCCCAGCACTCGTCGAAAGCTTCCGAGCCCGGCTGCTCCTCCTCCTGGCTCTAATGCTTGGTTTTACACTCGGCATTCAGTACTACTTCAACCTGCGCACCGTTAAGAACAACGCCAAAATGATCATCGAGCAGGAACAGGCGATCATGACCGGCATCGCCCTCGGCCTCGATAGTATTCAGAGCGATAAGTACCTCGATGAAATCTTCAGCAGCGTCAAAGATCCTCTTCTCAACACCAAAAACGTGCGCGTCAAGAACGTTCTCGTCGTCGACGACGCAGGCAATGTAAGAGACAGCCTTCAGCGCGAGTACGTCCCGCGCCAACGGCCCGATAACACTCCGGAATACGTCCAGTTCAAAGACCTGCAAGTGCCGCCGCTGCGCAGCGCCGTTCAATACACCAGCGGACAAGAACAATTGCCGCCGTGGATTCCGCCTGCGACCAGCGCCGACTTCGGGGCAGCCGGAGCCATCTACTTTCCAGTACAAACCGATCAAGGCCGCCGTTTCATAATCGTGGTGCTCGATTCGGCAAATAGCCTGACCAACATTTTCGAGCGGCAGGCTACGCGCTCCGCCCTTTACACGCTGGCCGTCCTGTTTTTTACCACTATAGTTACCGGATACTTCGTCTGGCGATTTACCCGGCCGATTAAGGAACTCTCGGTCGCCGCACGTAAAGTTGCGGGCGGAGACTTCAATGTTCAGGTCAATTCGGAACGTCGGGACGAGATGGGCACGCTCGCGGCGGCGTTCAACGACATGACCGGGCAACTCGGTCGCGCACGTGAACTCGAAAGTCAATTACACCAGGCCGAAAAAGGCGCTGTGGTGGGACGTTTGGCTGCGGCCATCGCCCACGAGATTCGCAATCCGCTCAACTACATCAACCTCACGCTCGATCACCTGCGCTCGTCGTTCAGTCCGGCTGATCCGGCAAAACGAACAACCTTCGTCCAGCTTACCGATCAACTCAAAGCCGAAGTCGCGCGCATCAATCGTCACATTACTGACTTTCTGAAATACTCGCGGCCGTCGAAGCTCGAGTTGCAGGATTTAGATATCCGTGCCGAGGCAGAGGATGCTTTGAGAATTGTGGAAGTTCGGGCCAGCGAGTGTGGCATCGACACAAAAATCGAGCAGGACGGTCCGCTGCCGCACGTGATTGGCGACCGCGACTCACTGCGTTCGGTGTTTACCAACCTGGTGATCAATGCGGTCGAAGCAATTGACGGCGAAGGCGGCAGTGTTTCGATCCGTCTTTCGAACACGGACCAAAACTCTGTTAAGGTAGAGGTCATCGACACAGGACACGGCATCTCCCCTGACGACATTTCGAAAGTGTTTGAGCCGTACTTTTCGACGAAAGAGACAGGCACCGGACTGGGGCTGGCGATTGTGAAGAAAGCGATCGACGATCACGGCGGCACGATCAGCGTCGCGTCGAAGGAAGGCAGCGGTACTACGTTCACCATTATCCTACCGTCTAGAGAGAAGGTACATGGCACGCAAGAGCATACTGGTAGTTGACGACGAAAAAGCGCAAAGAGAAATCCTGGAATTGATTCTGTCCGACGAAGGCTACGACGTGACCACGGCCGCGTCAGGCGAAGCTGCGATGAAGTTCGCCAGGGACCGCCGGTTTGATCTCGCGTTGACGGATCTGAAGATGACCGGCATGGACGGGATCGAGCTGCTGCAACACCTGCTGGCTTACGACTCGTCGATCATCGTGATCCTGCTGACCGCGCACGGCTCGATCGAGTCGGCGAAGGAAGCTTTGCGCCGCGGCGCGTTTGACTACCTCGAAAAACCGTACGACAAAGCCGCTCTTTTGGAAACGATCAATCGTGCGCTTGACCGTCTCGACGCGATCGACAGCGAGATCATCTCCGCGTCGCCGAAGATGGAGACGGTGAAGAAGATGATTTTGAAGGTCGCGCGTTCTAATTCGACGGTGTTGATTCGCGGCGAATCGGGAACCGGAAAAGAGTTGATCGCGCGTGCCGTTCACAACCAATCGCCGCGCGCTGACGAAATGTTTCAGGCGGTGAACTGCGCGGCGATCAATGAGAACCTGCTCGAGTCGGAACTGTTTGGACACGAGAAAGGTTCGTTCACCGGAGCGCACGCTGAGAAGAAGGGCTTATTTGAAATTGCCGATCGTGGCACGTTGTTTCTCGACGAGATCGCCGAGCTCGACGTTGGCATTCAAGCAAAGCTCCTGCGCGCACTTCAGGAACGAAAGATCAGACGCGTTGGGGGAACTCACGAGATCAGTGTGGACGTGCGCGTGATCGCGGCGACCAATCGCGACTTGCGTGCGATGGTTGCGGACGGCCGTTTCCGCGACGATCTTTACTACCGCATCAACGTGCTTTCGATCGACGTGCCGCCGTTGCGCGAGCGGCGCGACGACATTGCCGTCCTGATTGATTACTTCCTCAAGAAACACACGAAGAATACTTCGCGGCTGATCACAGGTCTCACTCCGGAGACGCGTAAGTTGATGGTTGATTACAGTTGGCCCGGCAACGTGCGCCAGCTTGAGTCGGCAATCGAACGCGCGATCCTGTTGGCTGAAGGCGACAAGATCACGTTGGAAGATTTGCCGACGGAAGTGCGCCAGGATGTTGGACCAGCGTCGGAAGGAATGTTCAAGTTACCGGCGGAAGGAATCAACTTCGAGGACGTCGAGCGCAATCTGATCACGCAAGCGATGGAACAGACAGACTACAACATCACCAAAGCAGCGAAGCTGCTCGGTCTTACGTTTCGCACTCTTCAGTATCGACTGGAAAAGTTCGGCATCAAGAAACCCGACGGCACCGACGGTTCCGAAGAAGAGTAGCCGGTTCGGAAATCTTCTCCCGCAAAGGCGCTAAGGCGCAAAGAATCCTTTAGAAGGCGCGGCAGCGCTTTGCGTCTTTGCGGGAAACGTCCTCTTTCCTAGTATTTTTGACAGTAGCAGTCTCTCCGCACGCCTCCGATACTCACCACGATCAAAAAGTATGTAATCGCTACTTTGAAGTGAAAGGTCGAGGTGCGCCATGTCTAAAAAGCAAAATGAATTTGTTCATGAAGATCCGCTAGCCGACACCAGCCAGGTGATCTCGCCCAAAGTTCCGCCCGGTGTGGATCGTCGCAGTTTTCTGATGAGGAGCGCGGTCGTTGGTGCGGCTGCTGTGATGACAGGCAAAGTGGTCTCGGCGCGGAGCAGGACGTTGACGGCCTTCAGTGAGTCGCTGCCGTTTCAGGCCCAGGGACCCACGCCTCCACTATCCGCCGATCTGGCTGTCGTGAAGAAGGGTAAGGGACCTGTCTTAACTACCCTCGACGAGTTTTACAAGGTCGGTCCTGGTCCATCAAGCTCTCACACGATCGGCCCGATGCGCATCACCTACGATTTCTATCAAAGGGCAACGAAACTTCCCGACGACAAACTGTCTAAAGCAACTGCCCTGAAGGTGCACCTGTTCGGCAGTTTGAGTGCGACCGGCAAGGGCCACGGCACGGAGCGCGCCGCACTCGCCGGCATCGTCGGTAAAGAACCAGCGACCGTCGATCCGCTGTTTCTCGACAGCCTGCGTGACAAACCCGATCAGGTCTTTCCCGTGAAGCTCGGCTCTGCGACCTTCAACGTCAGCCTTAAGGACATCATCTACGACGCGACCAAGGGCGACTTCAAACACCCGAACACGATGACTTGCAAGCTCATGGCCGGCAACGAGGTGCTGCTCGAGCA
>DATNJO010001053.1:0-4108 GCA_035603895.1 Pyrinomonadaceae bacterium | reverse complement strand
CGCTCTTCAAGGATTCAGCGAGGAGCCGGACGCCGGTACAGTCCTGCGCCTTAACGGTGAGGCAGTCGAGGAGTTTCGCGTCGTTACCGTCAATCCGAATGCTTCGTTCGGTCGGTCTTCCGGAGCACAGATCTCATTGATCACAAAAGGCGGAACAAACGATTTCAGAGGGGCCCTCTTTGAGTACAATCGCGACACGAGCTTCACGGCAAACGACTTTTTCAGCAACAAAGCCGGCATTCCACGGGCCGCGTTGAAACGCAACGTGTTCGGCGGCGCTATCGGCGGGCCAATTATTAAAGACCGCCTTTACTTTTTTTACAGTTACGAGGCGCGACGAGACCGAAGCGAGACAACGATCGTTTCCCGCGTCCCTCTTGCCAGTCTCGGACGTGGAGAGATTCGATACTTAAATCCTGCCGGCGGCATCACCACAGTTACGACCGCGAACCTGGCGAATATCTTCCCCGAGCTGGGGGGAGTCAATCCGGCAGTCGCCCCGGTGCTCGCGCAGGCTGCTGCGAAATATCAGGCGAACGACACGACCATCGGCGACGGACTTAACACCGGCGGCTATCGGTTTAATGCGCCGCTCCCGATCGATCTCAATGCGCACGTTGCACGGTTCGATTTGAACCTTACCTCGAGCCAGCAGTTAACTGCCCGCATTCAGGTTCAACACGACCTTTTCGGCGGTAGCAGATTGTTCCCGGATACACCCTCTCAGGACACCTGGTCGCATCCGTGGGGAATCGTCATAGGACATAACTGGACCTTAAACAACAATCTCGTAAACACCTTCCGTTACGGGCTGACCCGCGAAGCGTTCACCCGGCAGGGGGATGCCGCGAAAAACGAGATCTATTTTCGCAACATATACTTTCCGGTCCTCGATTCCCGAACACTGTCGCGCGTCACGCCGGTTCACAACATCGTCGATGACGTATCGTGGGTCAAAGGAAGCCACACAGTTCAGTTCGGTACGAACATTCGAATCATTCGTAATAAGCGCACAAGTTTCGCGGGTGCGTTCGATACGGCGAACACGAACCCGACCGGCTATCAGGGAAGCGGGAACAACATCATCCAGCGAATTAACGCTTTTTCGCCGATCGGATCAAACTTTGACACGGCGGATGTGAGAAATGCGGGAGCCGCGCTGCTGGGAAGATTTACGTCCATCACAGCCAATTTCACCTTCGACCGGGATGGCACGCTTCTTCCCCCCGGTACGCCGAGCGAACGCGAGTTCGCTACTGAGGAGTATGACGTTTATGCGCAGGACGTCTGGAAAATCAAACCAAATCTTACGCTGACGGCTGGTCTCCGTTACGGCATTAGTCGTCCGGTGTACGAGACGAGCGGCTTCGAAGCAAAGCCGGAGATCTCGCTTTCCGAATTTTTCCGTCGCCGAACGGAAGGTGCAGCTCGGGGCGTGCCGTACAACGATCCGATATCGATTGTGCTCTCCGGCCCGGTCAACGGCGCCGACCCGTTGTACAAGTGGGACAAGAACAATTTTCAACCAAGAATAGCCGTCGCATGGTCTCCCAATTTCAAAGGAGGGTTTCTAGGTAAGCTATTCGGTGAGAACAGCGAGTCCGTCTTTAGGGGCGGATTTGGAATCACCAACGATTATTACGGTCAACAACTTGCCGTTGCCTTCGACCTTAACAACCGGCTTGGTTTCTCATCCTCTTCTACTTTGGCAGCAAGCACCTGCAACATAACGGATCGGCCCTGCCCGCTGTTCACCTCATTTACTCAGGATGTCAGGCCACTCGCGGCCCAGATGGGCCTGCCGATTCCCGGCAGTCTCACATTCCCGCTTTCGCATCCCGTCGACAACAGCAGGAGAATCGAATCGACTCTCGATGAGGATCTCGTTGCTCCGACACACTACAGCTGGAATTTCACCTACGAGCGTTCACTTCCCAAGGGCCTTTTCGTGCAGGCGTCGTATATCGGTCGCGCCGGGCGCAACCTTTTGGCTTCGCGCGACGTCGCGGCTCTCAACAACCTGGTCGATCCGGTTTCGGGGATGGATTGGTATACCGCGGCACGAATGCTCGAGGATTACCGTAGAGCCGGCACAGCACCGCTGGACGTACCGGCGATCCCGTATTTCGAGAATCTGTTCTTCAATCCCGCCACTTTCAACGCGTTCCGAAGTTTCCTGATCGGTTCGAATCCGGGGCGTCTTGCTCAGGTAACGAACGCTACGCAGGCGATTTACGGTGACGCATGGTTCTTCAACGATAACGATTGGACCACAACACAGGATGAGATAGATGATGCCCTGGGAACCATCGGCCGCTCGCCCGTTTTTTACCACCCCCAGTACGGCGCACTCGGAGCAGTAGGATCGATCGGGCGGTCAAATTATCACGGTGCCTCGATCTCGATCCGTCAACGGCTTGGAACCAGCTTGACCTGGGATTTCAATTACACCCTGTCACATTCTTTGGACGACGCCTCCGGTTTGCAGACGAGCGGTAATTTTGGCACGTCGTTGATACTGAATCCGATTCGGCAAAAGGACAATTACGCCAACTCGGACTTCGACATTCGACACATCATCAACGTTAATGGGGTGTGGCAGTTGCCGGTGGGTCGAGGTAAGAGGTTTCTCAAGGATGCCAACAAATTGGTTGAAGGATTTCTTGGCGGATGGCAAGTTTCGGGTATTTCCCGTTGGAACTCCGGGCTTCCTATCTGGTCGCCGTACGATACCCTCTGGGCAACAAATTGGAACATCCAGAGCAGCGGTGTGCGCCTCAAGCCGGTTCAGTCGTGTCCTACACGCGACGATAGTCCGAGCCTATTTGGCTGCAATCGCACTGAGGCTTATCAGAGTTGGCGAAACGCGGCACCCGGTGAAACAGGCGACCGCAACGTCATCCGGCTGCCCGGGTACGTCGTCGTCGATCTCGGCCTTGCCAAATCATTCAGGATGCCGTGGAGTGAGAATCACAGGCTTCAGATAAGGGCCGAGGTTTTCAATGCAACCAACACCCAGCGTTTTGGTGAGACTACCAATCAGCAGTTAGAGGTCGATCCACAAATCAACACTCCTGCGGCTGACTGGTGGAATTTCATCAACATCCAGGGTACCCCCAGGGTGATGCAGTTCGGATTACGATATAGCTTCTAGCTTCCATCCGGGAAAAGAGTCGGATGATGACTAGAGCTGTCATTTCAAGGTGCGGGGGCCTTCCCCGCACCTCGTTTGTCTCTTCGTTTTGTATGCGTCGGATCGAACAAAAATGAGAATAAATCACATCAGGATCGCGCTCGCCGTCCTCTTGAGCTTTCAACTTTTAACTGCGGCACACGGTCAGACCATCTCGGGAGAAGAAAAGAGGATAGTCGACTATGTGGACGCCAGCAGCGCCGAGGCCGTCGCACTGCTGGAAAAGACCGTCAATATTGAAAGCCCCACGGAGAACCTGGACGGGGTCAGGGAGGTTGGGGCGGTTTTCATGAATGAGTTCCGCTCGATCGGGTTGAAGAGCAAATGGATCTCAATGCCGGCGGGCATGAAGAGTGCAGGCCATCTCTTCGCAGAAACCGGCGGTACGAGTGGAAAACGTATTTTGCTCCTTGGGCACCTCGACACCGTGTTGGCAGGTGAAAGATTCCGGCGTGAGGGACAAAAAGCGTTTGGCACCGGAACCGCGGATATGAAAGCAGGCAATGTTGTACTGTATTTCGCACTGAAAGCGCTTCATTCTGCGGGCGTGCTAAAAGACGCACGCATTTCAATACTGCTGACCGGGGACGAAGAAGACGCCGGGGTGCCGATATCGATTAGCCGCGCGGACATGATCGCCGCGGCGAAGAATAACGATCTCGTTTTGAGTTTTGAGAACGGTGGCAGCAACATCGCCACGGTCGCGCGCCGGGGTTACAGTGATTGGGAACTGGAAGTTACCGCTAAGACGGGACATTCATCCGCTATCTTCGATGAGAGCATGGGCAGCGGCGCGATCTTCGAGGCATCGCGAATCCTCAACGACTTCTACTATGAGCTGAAAGACGAAAAGTATTTAACGTTCAATCCGTCTATCATCGCCGGGGGCACGGAGGTTTCGACCGATGGCAGAAA
>DATNJO010001052.1:0-4961 GCA_035603895.1 Pyrinomonadaceae bacterium | reverse complement strand
GTCGGTAAGCGAATCGTGACGATGAAAGGCTTTCAGCGACTCCTCAAACAATTCGTGCTCGGGCGTATCGATGCCGAGACTCAGCGCGTCGATCACTTTGTCTGACAGCGCCTGCGGCAGTTGCTCGCGAATCAACGGAATCACTGTAGCTTCATCGCCAGCGAGAATGACGTTTTCGACGTCTTCTTCACTGACAACTCGCTCGAGCACCTGGACTACTTCTTTGACGTGATGCAAATGGTAGTTCTCCTCGTGCCGCTGATAACGCGCCTGCGACCAGCCACCGACGCTCGTGTGTTTCGTCTTCACGTTTTGGACGGTCTGTTCCTCGACGGTCTTGCCGGTCGCAAAGACGAAGATGCGCGCGCGATTGGTGTCGGCGAGCACGACGGCGAAGCGCCGGTACCGATCGATTAGACGTGCGAGCGGGTAAACGTGCGGCCGTTCAGAAACGAACAGGCGGTTTCGTTCGAAAGGCGCGTCAAACTCGCCGGCTTCGAAATAGTCGTTGGCCGCCGAGCACGCAAAGATCGCCAGACCCTGTGCCGTGGTCGGGACGCCGTTTTCGAGATAGTTGATGATGCGCGCGGAATCTTTTTCGAAGTTCTCCTGTTCGGCTGTGCGATTGTCGTAAGTCTTCGCACGTTCGTTGAGCTGCTTGCGAACGATCGGCATCAGGTTTCGCTTCCCGTGTTCGTCGACGCGCGCATCCAGGTAAAGACTTACAAACGGCCCGGACTCGGGTTCGTAGGCCAAAAGTTTTTCGAGTAGCCGTTCTGCGTTGCTCGTGGTTTTGATCGGCTCTTTGCCGACATCTTTGGTTTCATTTGCCATAAACGTTTCCTTATCGCGGCGTGTACGCACACGCCTGTATTCGTACAGTACGTCGAGTGGAGTCGTCTGTTTACTTACAGAGCAAAACTCGCCGCAAAATCCATCGTCCCAAGACACCCTTAGCTGTTTCCATGCCGGAGCAAGAGTTGCGTAAGAGTTTGTCGCCATGAACGCAAAGAACACGACAAACATTCTCGGATTGGTTGCAGTTGCCGCAGGCGGCGCTTGGGTAGCCAAATCACTTTTGACCCGCGGTTGGGAATATGACTTCAAGAACAAGGTCGTGCTGATCACAGGTGGATCGCGCGGGCTCGGCCTCGTGCTGGCGCGCGAGTTTGCCGCTGAAGGTGCGCGACTCGTGATTTGTGCGCGTGACGAGGATGAACTCGATCGTGCGTATGACGATCTCAAGAGTCGCGGCGCGGAAGTGATGGTTCACCGGTGCGACGTTACGAATCGGACGGAAGTGCTCGACATGGTGGCGACGATTGAGAGTCGTTTTGGTGGCGTTGATGTGCTCGTGAACAACGCGGGTGTCATTCAGATGGGACCGCTTGAAGTAATGACGCACGCAGATTTCGAGAAAGCGATGAGCGCACACTTTTGGGCGCCGCTGAATACGATGATGGCCGTGCTGCCTCGTATGCGACAGAAAAAGAGCGGGCGCATCGTCAACATTTCATCGATCGGCGGAAAAGTGAGTGTGCCTCATCTGGTGCCGTACTGCGCGAGCAAGTTTGCGTTGACTGGTTTGTCGAAGGGCATGCGGACCGAGTTGCTGAAAGACGGCATCGCAGTGACGACAATTTGTCCGGGACTGATGCGCACCGGGAGTCCTCGCAACGCGGGTTTCAAAGGCAAACACCGCGAAGAGTATGCGTGGTTCAGCATCAGCGACGCGTTGCCTTTGCTTTCAGTCAGTGCCGAGAAGGCAGCACAACAGATCGTGAGTGCTTGTCGCCGCGGACGCTCAGAGCTGGTGATCTCGGTGCCCGCAAAACTCGCAGTGCTGTTTGATACGTTGTTGCCCGAAGTGACGTCAAATCTCTTCGCGCTGGCGAACAAGCTGCTCCTACCAACACCGGGCGGCATTGGCGAACGCGAAGCGAAAGGGAAGGAAAGCGAATCGGCCCTGTCGCCATCATGGCTAACTACACTCAGCGAACAAGCCGCAGTTCGCAATAACGAAGTACTGTCATAAGCCATAAAGAAGCAACAAAGGCACAAGCGTATACCAAACCCTTTGTGCTTCTTGTGCCTCTTTGCGGCCCATCAAACGGGCGGCAGAGAAGGCGAGCGACGGAGTTGGGCCTGCGTTTAGCGACTGCACGGGTTGCGCCGCATACGTTTCGAGAACTTGCCGCAGCGGTTCGAGCTTTTCGTAAAACACGACAACTACTTCGCCGTGCTCCATCGTCTTCACCGCATGATGCAGCGCTTCACTCACATCGAGCACGACCTGGCAGTCTGTTTCCGGTGCTTCAGCGAGTGCGGCGTCACAAAGAAGCTGCGCAACCGCACCACGATCGCGGCCGCGCAGATCGTGATCTTCACGAATGATCAGCCGATCAAAGCCGCGTGCTGCGACTCGACCCGCGTGCACGATCAAACTGTCGTCACGATCGCCCGGCACGCCGATCAAACCCGTCACACGCCGGTTTTCCCACTTACTCGCCATCCGGCAGATCGCTTCAAAGGCATTCGGGTTGTGACCGTAGTCAACCATCACGTGACCCCCGTTCAGCTTGTACAGATTCACACGGCCGGGATTGTTCGTGTAACTCGTAAACCTTTTTAAGCTCCTGGAGATGGCGAAGCGTGGCACGTTGTGCGCGCGACACGCAGCGATGGCCGCGAGCAGGTTTGCCACCTGAAACTCGGCAGATCCGTTCATCGTCGCGGGCACTGAAGCCACGTCGATAATTTTGTAGGTTTCGGTTTTCGTTGCTTCCAACAACCAGCCGTCCTGCAACAGAAAAGCGGTCCCGCCCTGGCGCAGGTGTTCGCGAACGACCGGGTTTTCACTGTTCAATGAGAAGTAGAAGATTCGCTTCCTGCGCTTCGTTACCGATCTTTGTTGACCGATGCCAACGACGCGTTCATTGTCGGCATTCAAAACCAGAGTGCCAGTTTCAAACACTCGTTCCGCCACGAGCGACTTGATGTAGACAACGTCTTCAATACTCCTGATGCCGTCCTGGCCGAGATGATCCTCGCCGATGTTTGTGATCACACCGACGTCCGACCAGTCGTAACCGAGGCCGCGGCGAACGATCCCACCGCGTGCTGTTTCGAGCACGGCAACGTCAACTGACGGATCCGACAACACTGCCTGCGCGGATCCCGGACCAGTCGTGTCGCCTTCAACAACTCGTTCACCGCCGACGTAGATGCCGTCGGTAGTCGTCATTCCCACGGTCTGTCCCAGGCTTTCCAGAACGTGACCGATCATGCGCGTGACGGTCGTCTTACCATTCGTGCCGGTTACGCTGATGATCGGAATGCGGCCGTTGTCGCCTTTGGGATAAATCATCTCGACAATCGCGCCGCCGACGTCGCGCGGTTTGCCTTCGCTGGGAAAGCAATGCATGCGCAAACCCGGACCGGCATTCAATTCCAGAATGCCGCCGCGCTTCACGGGCTCGGAAATGTTTTCAGCAATCAGATCGACGCCGCAAACGTCGAGACCTACGAGCCGCGCCGCACGCTCGCACATCGATTTGATCGAAGGATGCACTTCGTCAGTGACATCTCGCGCGGTTGCGCCTGCGGAAAGATTCATGCGTTCCGAAAGCGTGACTTCTTCCTTGTCGTACGGCACATATTTCGTCGTCAATCCGATTCGCTTCAGGTGTTGGACCACGGAATTATCGACCCTGATCTGAGTCAACGGCTTTTCGTGTCCTTCACCACGCAGCGGATTGCGGTTTTCCGCGTCGATCAGTTCTTTGATCGTGTGTTTGCCGTCGCCGATAACCGTGCAGGGTGTGCGTTCGCTCGCAGCGACCAGTTTGTAATCGACGACGAGTAGCCGGTAGTTGCGACCCGTCAGCAATTTCTCGACCAGCACCGTCGGCGAAAACAAACTCGCGTCCTGATACGCCTGTTGTATTTCGTCGGCGGTTTCGAGCCCGATCGAAACGCCATTGCCCTGACGTCCGGTCAATGGTTTCACGACGACGGGTGCGCCGAGTTCGTGCATAGCCGCGATCGCTTCAGTCGCGGATCTGACGACGCGGCCTTCCGGAACGGGAATGCCCGCACGACTCAGCAACGCCTTGGTGTAATCCTTATCCTGGACTAACTCGACCGCCGTCGCGCTCGTGCGATCGGTCATCGCGGCTTGAATGTAGTGACGATGCTTGCCATAGCCAAGCTGTACGAGACTCTCCCCACCTTCGCGCCGCCACGGAATGTTTCGCTGCTCCGCTGCCTCGACGATCGCACGTGTGCTCGGACCGAGCTCAGTTTGCACGGCGATCTGTTTTGCTTCCCAGATCTCTTTGCCGACGGGAAATACTTCCGAGTTTAAAACGGCAGTGACGAGCCGAACTGCAACCGCCAACAAGTAGCGCGACGCCTGCTCGGCTCTGTATTCAATCGCCACGTTGTAAATGCGCGGCTCGCCTGCGTATCGCGTCTTACCGTGATTCGCGCCGACGTCGGCGAGCGCAGCGAGTTCGATCGCAACGTGTTCGACGACGTGGCCGAAGTAAGTTCCCTCTTCGAGCCGTTGCACGAAGCCGCCCGGGTGCCCGAGACTACATTGATGCTCGTTCAGTCCGGGTAGACAGGCGACCAAGCGATCGTTGAATCCCTTGAACTCGCGAGTCTCCTTGCCATCCAACTCTTCGAGGTCTAAACGCATTAAAAGAACAGGCCGGTGACTGTAGACATTGGGTCCGGCGAGAGTTCGGATCGATAAAAATTGCATGTCCCTGCGCTAAGCGAACCGTGTGCCCGATTCAAAGTTTTGTATGCTTGATTTAGTTGCGCAGCTTATGATGGGGAGAACAAAATAGAAGTACGATAGCGTACATGTCTGCTGTCCTGTGATGTACTTTGAACAATCAACGCGGAGCTTGTTCGTGTACCAAAAACAGCCGCAGAATTCGGTCATAAGGAAC
>DATNJO010001051.1:0-7764 GCA_035603895.1 Pyrinomonadaceae bacterium | reverse complement strand
TCTCTCCGCACAGCAGGGCCACCAACTAACACATCCTAAGATTGAAGCCAAAGCCATATTCGGCAGCGTCATTTTTAATGAAGACATTGAACACAAAGTTGTCGGCGGCGCCGTGCGTGTTTATGTGACGAAGCGGCTTAGTATTGAGCCTGAGTACTTATACCTGCGCCACTCGGAGCGCGATCAGGATCAACTCGTGCAGCCGAACGTCGCCTACGATTTCACCGACCCAACGAAACGCGTCGTTGCTTACGGCATAGCTGGCGCCGGCGTTCTTCACCACAAAGGCAGATTTTTTGGCAACGACTTCGTTACCGGTGCGCCGCGCGTTTTTGACACTTCCTTTACTACCTGGACAGCAAGTGCCGGTGGCGGGCTGAAGATATTTTTGACGAAAAGACTGTTCGTATCACCCGAAGTTCGGGTGGGCAGACAACCAACTCTTCGCGCCACAGTCAACGTCGGATATGTTTTCGGAGGACGACGTTAATCGCGGCCTAAGGTTGTTGCCTGCTACGAATATTTTAAGGTCGCACGACTTCGACCGAACAGTGCGCTCGAGCCGAAACTGCGGAGGAAACACTACCGAGCAGTAAACGATCTATGCCTCGGGTGCCTTTCGCGCCAACGAAGATGCACTCCGCGCCCCAAGTGTGAGCTTCTTGCAGGATTTGATCGGCCGGATCACCACGGCTGATCAAGACCTCTGCGTGCAACCCCGCGTTGCGAAGCTTCTGTGCGGCTGGTTCAAAAACCTCACGCACCTGATCCCAGTTTTCTTCCTTGGCGACTTCGATCCATTTCACCGTCGAAGGCTCAGCGGAATCGGAAGCAATCGCCATCACAGTATCGACAACTGCCAACAAACCGGCTTCAGTTCCCTTGGGCCATTGGCGCCGGCACACCTGATCAACAACGGCTATCGAGTCCGGCGAATTATCGACAGCAATCATAATTCGAACGGGTTGATCAGCACGGCGGTTCGAACTGCGTGCAATGCGAACGGAACAGTGTGCCTCGTACAAGACCCGTTGCGAGATACTGCCGAGTATCAACCGGCCTCCAAAAACCGAATGGCCGCGCGCTCCCATAACGATGAGATCCGGCTTCCACTGATCTGCTTTGCGAATGAGAGCCCACGCTGGTGAATCCGCCTCTGCCTCAAAGCTGACAATCCAGTCCGGAAAGATTGAATGAAGCTGTTCGCTCGCGCGCTTCGCCAAGCCCTGCGCTTCCGCCAGCTTGTGGCGCGCCTGTTCGTGCGCGCGCTTGACGCCTTCAGGCATATACACCGGCAGAGTGTCTTCGTCGATCCCCGGCGGGACGAATACATCCGCAAGAGTCATTACCAACGCCTCTACATCCGATCCCAAGCCAGCGCGTTTCAAGTCGTGGAGCGCCGCATCGGCATGCTCAGAGCCGTCGTACGCAACAAGGATCTTCATTCTCTGTTTCATGATTCTTTCACTCAACTACTCCGTCCCACGACCACTTCGGGATGCGCAAACCGGCTGGAACATCGTCCGCGGAGCCATGATAACGATTCATCGTGGTATTGGTTGCCCACGCGAAGTAATCGTGCAGAACGCGTCTGAGCCGATCGTCGCCATCAAGTCCGGTATCTTGCAGCGCCTGATCGAAACAAGCGATAGCTCGCTGGTCCATCTCCTCGTGCGGCCCGTTGCCGCTGTGAGTTCGCACGACAGACGTCTCATCACCGTACGTGTCGGAGTACGTTGTTGGCCCACCGAGAGCCTCCGCCCAGTACGCGGCCAGGCGCTCGGTATGCTGAGGGTGGTATCCGTGGCTGAACGCATGGCTCACCACTTCGTCCTCCAGCACCCGCACGTGCCACGCGTGAGCCAACCTCAGCATCCCCTCAAAACCGCCGGCAGCTTCATAGATCGTTTGCATGGTTTGAGTATCCATTTCGAGATTATGAGGGCATTCTAACAGAGGAAAGAGACATTATCTGGAGCGGGCGACGGGATTCGAACCCGCAACCCTCGGCTTGGGAATCTAATCCCGAGGTCCTTGTCTATCAACCCTCTAGCATTTTTCCTAAGGTTGTCGCCATTGCATACCTAGCACTCGTTGCATCTTCTAGCCCCACTTGCACGTTTTTGTGGGACAAACAGCGTCGTGACCAACTCACGTCAACCAATACGCCGAACAACGAATTATTATGCCTTGGTCTAACTAGCGAGGATATCAGGAGGCTCGCGTTGGATGGTGCTTCAGTTGCACTCCTCAGTTGGTAGTCAAAAAAACTAAAGGAGCGGCTGATTCTCCGCATGGAAAACAGCTGCTCCTTAGCGTCTATTTGAGCTTTTCTTTGAGATGTGGGAGTGAGAGTCGGTCAGAATTTGGCGCGAATCGAAAACGCGACGAGCACCCTTAGAGAATCACGCAGTGCGCACCATTTATGAGAGCAAAGCATCGAGCTTGAGTAAAAGTGTGGGGTATACCTTCGCGCCCTTGATTATGTCTGCGGGACGACTAGATTCGCGGCGTGTGGCTGATACCGTCCTGGCTCGGAATGAAAATCATTCCAATCGGTGTGATCCGCGCTATAGCCTGTGCATTATGGCCGGCGCCACTCCGCATCATCTTGCCGCTCAAGCCGCTTTGGTCGCCAAGATTTCATGGGCCAACTTGAGAGTGTCCACAATCTCGTCAAGGGAGCGGTAATGCTCGGCCCAGAAACCATCCCTTAGTACTCTTACCTCGGCCATCAACTTTGCGAGGAGCTGGGGGTGCGGCAGCATGCGCTGTTCCGTTCTCGAGACCACTCTGAATCGCCTCGTGAGTCTTCATAATTTGCTCCGGGGCGAGAAGCAGCGAATCTACCTTCACCAAGTCGGCGGAGGTGAGATGGATGCTGGTGCTAGTGTGTTTGTTTCGATCTATACTCCTCGCAGCACTTGACCAGGATTTGGCTGTTTGATGTCGATGTAATCGGCGATCGGAACATTTTCGTTTCACTGTAACACTGCTCTCCTTTCGTTCATGACCGCTATAGATCCAGGCCCTCGCCTTGCTACATAGTGATGGGGCCTTCCTTACGCTATCTTTCTCAATAGTGATGTGGGCTTGATAGTTGATACTAGTCAGCAGGATCCTGACGCGTGCTACTTCTCCGACGTCGCTCTCAAAACCCCAATCAGGCTCTTGAATGGGCCATACTCAATAATCACTCAGCCATTCGGCGCGAGAAATCCGGTCCTTATGCGCTGCGCTGCTCCTCCACTCGGCGAATCTCGCGCAGCTTGACCAGCAGACGTTCACGCTGGCTGGGAGACAGATCCCGAAGCTGCTACTGAATATCGCTCATGCTGATTGCTTTACCTCGCTGATCAGTTGGGAGAGCGTGGCGCTGTCAACCTGCTCAATTCGCCGCTGGACAATGATCTCCGCCAGCTCCGCGATCGTCGGTGAAGTGAAAACCGTTCGCACAGATATATCTTCCTGAAATCTCTTCCGGATGCGAGAAATGATTTGAGTGCCCAGCAGCGAGTGTCCACCTAACTCGAAGAAGTTATCGAAGATGCCAATCATTTTGATTCCCAGTACCTCTTCCCAGATCTCGGCGATGCCTTGTTCGGTCTCGCCTCGCGGAGCAACGAAAGCATTGCGCAAGCTCGGTCTGGGATAGCAAGTTCCTGTAGAAAGAGCACAAGCTGGTTCGTTGCTTGCCGGCTGACGCCTGATCCATTTCTCGAGACGAGTGCGCAAGGTGGCGACGGAAACCACTACCTGAGTCAACGCGCCAGCGGAGAGAATCGCCTGGAAAGCAGCAGTCGCCTGCGCCGGCGTCATATTGAGATTGGATTGCTTGGATTTGAAATCAATGGCACGAGCTTCTTCTTCGTCGACGAGCCACGTGTCCCAGTTCTCGCTTACCCAAGGCACGCGCGACACGCGATTATGCTGGCGCACGAACGCGTCGATGAACGCATTGGCGGCGCTGTAAGCTGCAAATCCCAAGCCGCCTAAAACCGACGCCAATGAAGAAAAGAGCACGCAGAAATCGAGATCGATCCCCTCGAGCACTTCTTCCAAAACGTACAACCCGTGACCCTTGGCTTCGAAGTTCGGTTCACATTGGTCCCGGGTAGTTTCAGGTACCGGGCTGAAGGAAGCCCCCCCAAGCAGTCCCGCTAGATAAACGACGCCGTCGATCGTGCCAAAGCGTTCAAGCATGACGTTTACGGCTTCACGCATCTCGCTGCGGTCGCTCACGTTTGCCTTCAGCACACAGACACTCGCCCCCAACGTTTCAAGCTCAAGTACTTTTCTAATGCGTGATGCAGTTTTGGTGTCGCTCCGCTGGTCCAGCCAATCATGCCAGGTGTTGCGCGGGGGTAGTCCGGAACGACCGGTCAGCACGAGCCGCACGGGCAAGTTCCTGGCGAAGTACTCTGCCAGCATTAACCCGATGTGGCCGAGGCCGCCGATGATTAGGTACGTTCCAGGCTCGCGCAGCCGTGTGGCCACTCCAGTTGTTTTCAATTGCACCGGCTCGAAATCTTGTGTCCAGCGATAACCATGGCGGTGCGCGATCGTTTCGGCAGGATCTTGAGTCAACAACTCGCCGATCAGTTGCCGCGCGACCTGCCCCAGATCCTTACGCCCAGGCGCAGGAGCCACAATGTCGATGCTCCGGCAAGAGATCTCCGGATACTCTTGCGGAATCACTTTACAAGGACCCAAAACAGTGGATGGTTCAGGCCGGAGCGTTTCATCTGCCGTTACTTCCTGAATTTGATCGGACACCACCGCAATCTCTGCGCGCTCACTGCCGCGGCGTCCCAGCGCCTGGGCCAGATAGAGCAGACTATAAAAGCCGGCAGCTTGCGACAGGTCGAAGCGTTCGCTTCCGGTTAGCGATGCGTCAGCGGTGTCCAGGGTCCAAAAATGAACGATACGCGAGAAGCTCCAATTCATTTCCTGGAGGTTGCTCAAGAGGTGATCGTAATCATCCGGTTGGGTGCGGGCGATTGTGAAGGTGTGAGCGGAGTGTATGCGAAATTCTTCACCGGCATTCACCGTAACGACGTTGTGACCATCCTGTTCGAGTAAGTCTGCGACTTGCAGCCCCACTCCGATGGCATCGACGAAGATCAGCCATGATTGCTTTTCATGCTGCACGCCGTTGGTCTGCAACACCGAGAGCGGAACTGTTCGTCGCCACGAAGGCAGATAGAACCAGCTCTCGATGTCAGGCTGCTTCTCGAGTTGCACTGACGGCTTCGACTCGTCACTGTTCGATTGAGGTAACCAGTAGTAGCGGCGATCAAAATTGTAAGTGGGCAAAGACACTCGCCGGCGTGGTCGATCACCATGCACGCGTGACCAATCCGGAGAAACACCGGCGAGCCAAAGTTTCGCCAGCGTGCCTAATATAAAGGACATGTCAGACCGTTGCTCGTACGAGTTTCTGATCGTCGGTAACGCGACTTGTTCCGCCGCCTTGTCATCCGGCCGTGCTTGGAGTGCAAGACTCGTAAGCGACTGCCCCGGGCCAACCTCGAGCATGACGCGCCGCGGCTCTTTCCAAAGTTCAGTAAGCCCATCGGCAAAGCGCACGGTTTGGCACATGTGTCTCGCCCAGTAGCCCGCGTCCTGAACGTCTGCTGCCCTGATCCATGTGCCGGTGACGTTGGAGATGTAGGGAATCTTCGGCGCGTTCAACTTTACTTTCCTGACAACGTTGGTGAATTGTTCGGCGATGGGCGCGAGCAACTGCGAGTGAAAAGGATGGCTCGCCGGCAATCGCCGGCACGCGAGATCTTTACTCGACAGTTTCTGCTCGCACTCGTTAATGGCTTCGTTCGAACCGGCAAGGACACAGAGCGCCGGACCGTTAACCGCCGCCACCCATAGTTGCTCAGACAAGTAATCGCGAACCTCAGCTTCGGAGAGCGGCACTGCAAACAATGCTCCGGTAGGAAGTGTTTGGATCATCTGCGCGCGCGTGGCCACGAGCAGCAGCGCGTTCTCCAGCGAAAGTACGTCTGACAGACAGGCAGCAACGTATTCCCCAATACTGTAGCCGAGCATCGCCTGCGGCTTGATCCCCCAACGCATCAGCAGTCTGGCCATCGCATACTCGATGACGAAAACTGCCGGTTGTGCGATCAGTGTCTCATTGAGTCGTTTGGTTTGCGCATCATTATCTGCAGGTGCGCGATTCAGCATCCGCTGTAGATCAAGCCCCGGAGAAAGCTTTGCGCTCATTACATTTTGCGCGGCGGACGCCTTGGCTGTATAGAAGAACTCGCGCAGATCGCTGCCGAGATATTCCTTCAGTAGTTCACAACATCGGTCTATTTCTTCGCGGAACGCTTCCTCAGCAGCGTAGATTCCGGCCGCCATGTTCACGTAGTGATCGCCGATGCCGGGGAACAAGAAGGTAACAGGACGTTCTTCTGACTGCTCCACACTCTGCCACACCGCGCGCGAATCGTTCGCTCGCAAAGCGGCCGCAGCATCTGACCGATCACGAGAAACGACGGCGGCGCGGTGAGCAAAGTGATGCCGGCCGACCTGAAGCGTGTAAGCCACGTCGGGCAGTTCCTGCTCCGGATGTTCGACGAGATGAGTCGCCAGTGTTTTCTTGGCTGCGGCGAGTGAATCCGCAGAACGAGCGCTCAGCAATAATACTTGCCACTGGTCTGCGGCGGCGGCAGTTTTTTCTTGCTGCACGGGCGGCGGCGCTTCTTCAAGAACTACATGCGCATTCGTTCCTCCCATACCGAACGAGCTCACCCCGGCCCGCCGCGGTTCACCTTCCTTGCGCGGCCAATTTCGTAATTGCGCGTTCACATAAAACGGGCTCTCGATGAAATCAATTTCCGGGTTCGGCTGCTCGTAGTGAAGACTCGCCGGCACCTCTTCATGCTCAAGCGCAAGTACCGTCTTGATCAATCCAACCACACCCGCTGCCGTGTCGAGATGGCCAATGTTGCTCTTCACCGATCCGATCGCGCAGAACTGCCTCGCCTGGGTCTGTGCGCGAAACGCCTGGGTCAACGCCGCGACCTCGATTGGATCGCCCAGCGACGTCGCCGTGCCGTGCGCCTCGATATAGGAGATCGATTCGGGATGAACACCCGCCACCACCTGTGCTTCAGCTATGACCGCAGCTTGTCCCTCGACGCTGGGCGCGGTGTAGCCAACCTTCAACGCGCCATCGTTGTTGATAGCCGAACCTTTGATCACGGCGCGGATCGAATCGCCATCTGCGAGCGCCGCGCTCAATGGTTTTAGCAATACCACGCCCACGCCGCTGCCACCCACAATCCCCGCCGCTCGCGCGTCAAACGGCCGGCAGTGACCATCCGGCGAGATCAGTCCACCGTCTTGATGGAGGTAACCTGCTCGCTGCGGAAGCCCGATCGTCACGCCGCCGGCCAAGGCCATCGAGCACTCCCCGTTCAGCAAACTTTGGCACGCCAGGTGGACCGCAACCAATGAGGTCGAACAAGCAGTTTGCACTGTGAGACTCGGTCCTTTCAGTCCGAGCTTGTATGAGACGCGTGTAGTCAGAAAATCCTTGTCGTTAAGAAGCTTGGCCTGGAAACCGCCGACTGAGCGAAACAGCGCGCGGTTTGACATGAGCTGAAACATGTAGGTGTTCGTCGCCGCGCCCGCGAACATCCCGATTGGCAAGGAATACGAGATCGAATCGTAACCCGCGTTTTCGACTGCCTCCCACGCACACTCCAAAAACACTCGTTGCTGCGGATCCATCGACTCGGC
>DATNJO010001050.1:0-6523 GCA_035603895.1 Pyrinomonadaceae bacterium | reverse complement strand
GTCCGCCCGCCGCCTGCATCGTCGCGAGCGCGGTGATCACCGCGATGATCATTCCCAGCACAGATTGCGGTGGTCCACCGGGAGGAAGTCCGAACAGAAACACGAACACAAGCAGCCCGACGCCTGCGAGCGCGCCCAACGCAATCCCGCCGAGACGTGCGCCAATCACAATGCACGCCAGCAATATGAGCAGCTCGATCCAGATCATGGACTCTCCCAATAGCCACGAAGAAGCACAAGAGGCACAAAGTGGTTGAGGTAAGTCATCTCAGTAGGTAGTGAACAGGTTTTGAATATCCGCTTTGGAACGCGATTTCAGCAGCGCCAGAGACAGAAGCAGTCGCGCCTTTTGTGGATTGAGTTCATCTGAAGCGATAAATCCCAACTCGTCGTCGTTAACCTCTACGTTTCTGCCAACCGCGCCCGTGGCCACGCGCGAACTTCTAACGACGATCACGCCTTTCTTCGCCGCATTTGCCGCAGCGTCTAACGATGCCTTGTTCATGTTGCCGTTGCCGACACCAGCGATGACGATGCCCTTCGCACCATTCGTAACCGATGCGTCGATCAAATCAGCGGGCATGTCGGCGCACGCGAAAACGATATCCACGCGCGGCAACTTGCTAACATCGTTCACATCAAATTCACTCCCGCTGGTATGTTTCCATTCCGGCTTGTTGTAGAAATCGTTCTTGCCGTAATTCGCCACGCCCACCACGCCACGCAGCGGTGACATGAACGTTTGCACCGCAGTGGTGCTTGTTTTCGTCAACGAGTGGGCCGCGTGAATCCAATCGTTCATCACCACCAGAACACCGCGCCCGCGGGCTTGCGGATCGATCGCGACCCCGACGGCGTTGTACAAGTTCAATGGACCATCAGCGCTGACCGCGGTCGAAGGCCGCATCGAACCCACCATCACGACGGGCTTGTCTCCCTTCACCACGAGGTTCAAGAAGAACGCGGTCTCTTCCATCGTGTCGGTGCCATGCGTGACGACAAACCCGTCGACGTCGCTCTGCTTCATGAGCTCGTTGATACGTTTGGCCAGCTTGAGCATGATGTCGAACGAAATGTCCTGAGAGCCGACGTTTGAGATCTGTTCGCCCTTGATATTGGCCATATCCTTGATACCCGGAACGGCCGCGATCATTGCGTCGATGGTGACGGCGCCGGACGTGTAAGCGGCTTGTGTACCCGAAGCAGCCGCGCCGGCGATGGTGCCGCCGGTGGCGAGTATGACGATGTTTGGTTTCTTCTGCTGCGCGAGTGCTGATTGCCATGCTGCGAGCACAAGCAGGAGGAGCAATGCAATACGATTTCTGTTTTGGTAGATCATCGTTAATCTCCGTCAATAGGTTTTCAGACCCTCCGCGCGAAACTGATCGCAAACGCGTTCGACCAGCTCAGGCGCAGGCGGCTGCACGTCGTTAAGTTTGTAATCAAGGTTCAGCCTTTCCCATTTGTAGCGGCCCAACTGATGAAACGGCAGCACGTCGACGCGCTCGACGTTTCCGAGATCCGCCGCATACATCGCGATCTGGCGGACATCGTTTTCGTCATCAGTCAGCGTCGGTACCAACACGTAGCGCAACCACACTCTTTTGTGGCGTTGGGCCAATCGGCGCGCAAAATCCAGTGTTGGACCAATTTCCTTTCCGGTCAGATATTGATGACGCGACGGGTACCACGTCTTGATGTCCAACAGCACGATGTCGATCTGGTCGAGCTCTTCATCCGCGAGGCGTTGGCCGAGATATCCATTGGTGTCCAACGCCGTGTGAATTCCCATCTCCTTCGTGGCCGTCAAAAGCCGGATAACAAACCGGTCCTGCATCAACGGCTCACCACCGCTTAACGTAACTCCCCCGGCCATGATTTTGAGCCCATGACCGTACTTCCTGATCTCCGCGATCGCCCGCTCGAGGGGAACCGCCATTCCGTTCATCATGTTCCACGTGTCAGGGTTGTGGCAGTACAAACAACGAAACTGGCACCCGCTGGTCCACGCCACCAAACGAACACCTGGGCCATCGACGGCCGAACCCGTTGTGAATGAATGCAGAAACCCGATGTCCCCGGTTCTTAGTGCCTGCTTGACCGCCGATTCCGAGACGTCCTTACCCAGCTCCACGCGAAGCTCAAATGGACTACTCGCTTCCAGCGAAAGCGGTTCTGCTGGTTTCAGCTCACTCATTAACTCGCCCCATGAAACGTTCGGTTGATCACATCCATCTGTTGTTCACGCGTCAGCCGCACGAAGTTCACCGCATAACCGGAAACACGTATCGTCAGGTTTGGATACTTTTCGGGGTGGTCCATCGCATCGATCAACATGTCGCGATTCAGCACGTTGACGTTCATGTGATACCCGCTGATGCTGAAGAACGCGTCGAGTATGCCGCGCAGGTTTGCAATTCGATCTTCCGGAGATCTGCCCAGACCTTCCGGAATCAGCGACGAAGTAAGCGAGATTCCATCGGCGGCATCGCGGAAAGGAATCTTGGCGACCGAAGCAGCCGACGCGTGAATGCCATGAGTGTCGCGCCCGTGCATCGGATTGGCGCCGGGTGCAAACGGTTCGCCGTGCCGCCGGCCATCGGGTGTGTTGCCGGTGTTCTTGCCATACACGACATTCGACGTGATGGTCAGCACCGATTGCGTGTGATAAGCGTGCCGGTAGGTCGGGTACTTCCTGAGCTTGGTCATAAACGTGCTCACGAGCCACGCCGCGAATTGGTCCACACGGTTATCGTTGTTGCCAAACTTCGGAAACTCACCTTCAGTTTCATAATCACTGATCAACCCGGTCTCATCGCGAACGACTCGGACCTTTGCGTAACGAATCGCCGAGAGACTGTCAGCGACCACTGACAGTCCCGCTATGCCGAATGCCATCGTTCGCAACGGCGCGTAATCGTGAAGCGCCATTTCGATCCGTTCGTAGGCATACTTGTCGTGCATGTAGTGAATCGTGTTCATCGCATTCACGTACACGCCGGCCAGCCAATCCATCATCTTTTCAAACTTGCCCAGAACCTCATCAAACTTGAGATACTCGCCCTGTACGGCGCCGCCCGATGGACCAACCTGCTTGCTCGTCAATTCATCCCGGCCGCCATTGATCGCATACAAAAGGCACTTGGCAAGATTCGCGCGTGCACCAAAGAACTGCATCTGCTTGCCGACGCGCATCGGCGAAACACAACACGCGATCGCCCCATCGTCGCCCCACGCACTGCGCATGATCTCGTCGCTTTCAAATTGAATGGAGCTGGTGTCGATCGCCACTTTCGCCGCAAAACTGCGAAATCCGTCAGGTAAGCGCGGTGAGTACCAGATCGTCAGATTGGGTTCGGGCGCTGGTCCAATGTTGTAGAGCGTTTGCAGAAAACGAAAGCTGGATTTGGTCACGAGTGAACGGCCGTCGTCGCCCATGCCGCCAATCGATTCAGTAACCCAGGTCGGATCGCCAGCGAAGAGTTCGTCGTATTCCGGCGAACGCAGGAAGCGAACGATGCGCAACTTGATGACAAAGTCGTCGACGATCTCTTGTGCTTGCTCTTCGGTGAGGGCACCCGAATTCAAGTCGCGCTGGAAGTAGATGTCGAGAAATGTTGAGGTTCGTCCGAGCGACATCGCAGCGCCGTTCTGTTCTTTCACCGCGGCCAGGTAAGCGAAGTAAAGCCACTGCACGGCCTCACGGGCGTTGCGAGCGGGAGCGGAAATATCGAAGCCGTAACTCGCGGCCATCTCCTGCAATTCTTTCAGAGCGCGAATCTGTTCGCTCAATTCCTCGCGGTCGCGAATGATCTCGTCAGTCGACATCGCCGCGTCGATGCTGCGCTTCTCTTCCTGCTTGTGCTCGATGAGCCGGGTGACTCCGTAGAGCGCGACGCGGCGGTAGTCGCCGATGATGCGTCCGCGGCCGTACGCATCCGGCAGTCCGGTCAGGATGTGTGAACTGCGGCAACGTCTGATGTCTTCCGTGTAGGCGTCGAACACAGCATCGTTGTGCGTCTTTCGATATTTTGTAAAGGCCTCCACAACGTGCGCATCGCATTCGTAGCCGTAGGTTTTCAGCGCGTTGAGGACCATGCGGAAACCGCCGTTTGGCATGATGGCGCGTTTGAGTGGAGCCTCAGTTTGCAGGCCGACGATCACTTCGTTGTCGCGATCGATGTAACCGGGAGCATGTGCGGTAATCGAAGTGGGGATCAGTGAAACATCGAGCACGCCTTTGCGGCGCTCTTCCAGGAAGAGCCTGTTCAGGCGATTCCAAATCTTCGTGGTGCGCGCCGTTGCCGGTGCGAGAAATGATTCGTCGCCTTCGTAGGGTTCGTAGTTCTGCTGGATGAAGTCGCGGACATCGATCTCGCTTTGCCAGAGACCGAGATTGAATCCTTCCCAGCCGGCGACAGTTTTTTCGGCGGCCTCGCGAGGCGCGGTGCTGGCCATGATAATTCTCCTCGTCTTCGTCTCAAGCTGCTTTTGCGAGTCCCAGGAGCAAGCCGGTGTGTCGCGCGATCATCAACTCTTCGTTGGTGGGAATCACCCACACCGACACCTTGCTGCGGGAAGTAGAAATCTTTGACTGACGCTCGGTGTTCGCTGCGTGGTCCAATTCAATACCGAGCCACGCTGACGCTTCACAGATTCGCTGGCGGATCTCCGCTGAGTTCTCTCCGATGCCGGCCGTGAAAACGAGCGCGTCGATTCCGCCGAGTACGGCAGTCAACGCGCCGATCTCCTTAGCCGCCTGATAGACGAAATAATCCACCGCAAGCCTGGCTACGGGCTCAGTTCGTCCGAGCAGATCGCGCATGTCGTTACTTATTCCCGAGATGCCAAGCAAACCTGATTTTTTGTAGAGCAACGTCTCGATCTCTTTGCCCGAGAGTTTCAGACCCTGGATCAGATGCAGGACGACGCCCGGATCGATCGAACCGGGACGCGTGCCCATGCACAGACCATCGAGCGCGGTGAAGCCGAGCGTACTGTCGACACTCTTCCCTTCCTTCAGCGCGCACATACTCGCACCGCTTCCAAGATGCGCAACGATCACGCGGCCGCGAGCCACATCCGGAGCAACCTGCGGCAGTACTGATGAGATGTATTCGTACGAGAGCCCATGAAAGCCGTAGCGCTGAAGACCTTGTTGCCGGAGTTCGCGCGGCAACGGAATCAGTTCAGCCACTGGCGATTGGCCACGATGAAAGCTCGTGTCGAAGCAAGCTACTTGCGGAACACCCGGCAGGCGTTGAATAGCCGCTTCAATAGCTCCGAGGTTGTAGGGTTGATGAAGTGGCGCGAGCGGGATCAGTTTGCGCAGATCTTCGAGCACTTGCTCGTTGACGACAGTTGGACCTTTAAACTGCGCGCCGCCATGCACGACGCGATGGCCCACGCCAAGCACTCTCGCTCCGGCATATTGCGAACGAAGCCAGACTGCAAGAGCTTCCACCGCTTCGTTCCCGTCAGCGACTTTGACGTCTTGTTTCGCGAGACTCCGATCGGTTGCGTCTTTAACCGATAGCCGCGGCGTGCTGCCAATGCCTTCAATCTGGCCACGCGATGCCAGCCGCCACGCATCACCCGCCGGACGCTGAAATACGCAAAACTTCAGACTCGATGAGCCTGCGTTGAGAACGAGTGCATAATCGTCCATAGCCTTTTCTCAAACTGCGTTAAGCCACAAGAGGCACAAGAAGCACAAAAACTTACATCTTGGTGCGACGCGCATAGGCCACCAGCTTCGCCACTGCACAACTCGCAATCCGCGAGCGCACGCTATCAGCGCGACTCGTTAGGATCACCGGCACTTTCGCGCCGAGAACCATGCCCGCGCTGTCGGCGTTCGCGAGAAACGTCAATTGCTTCGCAAGGATGTTTCCCGCTTCCAGATCGGGCACGAGGAGAACATCCGGATCGCCCGCGACCAGCGATTTAATGCCTTTGGTCTCAGCGGCTTGGCTGCTGATCGCGTTGTCAAAGGCTAGTGGTCCATCGAGGACGCCGCCTTTGATCTGTCCGCGTTCAGCCATCTTGCAAAGAGCCGCGGCGTCGATCGTGGCAGGCATTTTTGAAGTAACGGTTTCGACCGCGGCGAGTATCGCGACTTTCGGTTTCTCGAGCCCGAGCGACACAGCGAGATCGATCGCGTTCTGGCAAATGTCTACTTTGTCTTCGAGCGTGGGTGCGATATTGATTGCCGCGTCAGTCACGATCAGCACTTTGTGATAGGTCGGCACGTCCATGATGAACACGTGACTGATGCGACGGCCCGTGCGCAGCCCGCCTTCACGCGAGACAATGGCCGACATCAGTTCATCCGTGTGCAGACTGCCTTTCATCAGAATCTCGGCTTTGCCTTCCCTGACGAGTTCGACAGCTTTTGCTGCTGCTGCGTGACTGTGCGGAACATCGACGATCTCAACATTAGAAAGATCGAGTTGCGCCTCGATTGCCGTCTCCGCAATCTTGTCCACTGGTCCAACCAGCAACGGCTCGATCAAACCTCGCG
>DATNJO010001049.1:0-10642 GCA_035603895.1 Pyrinomonadaceae bacterium | reverse complement strand
TGGGTATGAAGCTGTGGCGCGGCGTAGCCATTTTCGTGGTCGGGCCGTGAGGATGTGTGCTCGAATTGAGCGGCGATCATCTTGCCCGTGGTGATGGCTGGCTTGTCGCCGCCGCCACGCGCTTGCAGATATTTTTCAAGCTCTTTCAGTGACTCGTTGACGCTCTCGCGGTGTGCGTCTCGGACACGTCCGTCGTCTCCGACAAGCGCGGCTAAGGAAGCGGATTTGGGCGCGCTAAAGGTCGCGTCCCAGGCGGCGCGGTGCTCGCTCGTGGTGATTTCTTCGCCGAACTTGTTAACGGTTTCGCGGGCTGAAACTATGCGGATTAGTTGCTCGCCAGTGTGCGGGTCTTGACCGGCAGCGAGGCGGTCGTACTGCTCGCTTGTTACCTCGCCTTTAAGGTTCCATTCCTCGGCCAGGCTGCCGCACCAGCGGCCCTGAACTTCGCCTGCTTCGCGGTAGTAATTGTCTGCAGAATTGGTGAACTCCCGTTTGTAGTAATTGGACGCTTGTCCGGCGGAAATTGCTCTGCTCATGGTCATCATAAATTCATACTCCTAGAAGTCATCAGCGAGCCCGTCGGCGTCGCTGTTTGGTTTCGTTTTTGTCCTCGCGATCGGGATCGTTTCGGGTGGTTATCCGGGGTTGGATCTTTGCCCTTCTTCAAGGCGCAAAATTCTCCCGTTGATCCCTCGAACGAGGTTCATTCCGAGCTATGGTTTGTGGTGACGCGAGGGTGGGTCGCCGCCACGCGCTTGCGGATATTTTTCAAGCTCTTTCAGCGCCTCGTTGAGGCTCTCGCGGTAGGCGTCTCTGATACGGTCATCGCCGCCGATAAGCGCGGCTAAGGAAACGGATTTGGGGGCTCTGATGGTCGCGTCCGAAGCGGGGCGGTGCTCGCTCGTGGTCAACATAAATTCAACTCCTAAAAGTCATCAGCGAGCTCGTTCGAGTCGCTGTTATGGTTTCGTGTTTGTCCTCGCATTCGGGATCGTTTCCGGTGGTAATCGGGGGTTGAATCTTTGCCTTCTTCAAGGCGCAGAATTCTCCCGTTGATCCTCGAACGAGGTTCATTCCAAGCTATGGGTTTGTGTTGACGCGAGGGTGGGAAATCAGAGGGGCAAAACTAAACTCTCGCGTGGTCTATCGGAGTCAACTCTTGCAAGATCGAAAACTCCGACGCGGTTGAATCGAATGGCCCAATGGTGGGCCATTGATGATCGATTCAATCAACAGAGCATCCGGCGACTGACAAAGCCGCGAGCGCTGCTGGTGTGGGCAGAGACAACTTTGGTGCCACTTGACCGCCTTACTTAGCTCGCATTGGAAAACGTCGCAACGACGGAGAGCATTGATTGAGTAGTAGTTGGTCGTAGAGTGTTGGACCACCCGAGGGCGAGGCTGATTAAGGTTCCTTTACACTGGTGAGTGTCAAGGTTTCCTACCTTTACACATAATGCTCGAAAACAGCGCGTAACACGCGATATTTAGGCTTTTCCCCTTAGCGACAATCACAGTCGGCTGGGTGCCCGTCGCACACCCGCAGGGCCGTAACGAAGTGAAGGACTCGGAGCGCAGCGGAGAGTTGTGCGGGCGGGCTGCCGACTGAGAATGGCAGCTAAGGGGAACCAAGCCGGTGAAAAACGAGCAGGGTAATTTACCCTGCTCTGTTAGGTGGGGGGTGGAGCGTGGCGCGACAGTAACAATACTCAGGGTGTAGCCCAGCGCGACAGTAACCATACTCACGGTATAGCGCAGTGAATCGAATCTCGAAAATTTCCCTTCGCGGTAAGCGCACTCAAAGCGACCTTCGCGCCTCTGCTTTTTTCGCTCGCGCCTGGCGCTTGGTCCAACTCATTGCCTCAGCGGAGTTGCGCTAATAGCAAGCTGCATGAGTGCAGAGTGCGGACCACAACCGTGCATAAGAGCTTAAAGCAAGCGGAAGAAACTGACACCGACCCTGAGTCTCTAATGGCAGTAGTTTGTAAACGTGCAAACCATTGACAGCAATGTAGAAACGCAAATTGTTAACGGATTTAGAGGCTGAAACGGCAAAGTTGTAAACGTGCAAACCACAGGACCAATAGGCACTTACCTGAGTTGTAAACCAAAAATACAAAAAAGTTACGAGGTAAACGACTGAGCCGCAAAGAGATACAGCGGCGAAATTGCCGCGCAAAAAACTTGTAAACGTGTAACGTATATCAAGGACACAAGTTAGCGGCTAAAAACGAGCGTTGTAAACGCGTCAGTTTTTGCGTAACCGCGACAGCCCCGAAGCGGGGGTGTCGTGTCTAATTTCATCAGGTGCGCAGCACCTTTTCTTTTTTCTCGCGATTGAAGTCGTTGGAATTGTGGCGAACGTGGACCAGGAGGGGTCTATGTGAGCCGTGCGGCGTCTGAGCGTTGGTGGATGAAACGCTTGGTCTAAGTCTGTAGGATGTGAGGCGCTGCGCGGTGGTGACGATTACTTGACGGAGAAGTACGGAAGATTACGAACGGAGACTCGTGGATGGATCAGAATGATGCCTTGCATAAACCGATAAAGCGCGTATCGAAGCAACGCGCCGACGGTCAAAAGTCGGGACTGGCAGGAGAGTTTTTTGTTGCGGCTGAACTGCTCAAACGAGGCTTACAAACATCGCTGACTTTGGGAAATGCGAAATCAATAGATCTGTTCGCCATTAACGATCAAGGTACGAGGTTCACGATCCAAGTAAAAGCGCTCCGAAGTCCGAACTATTTTCTCATCGATTTGGAGCGCGTCCAGGATGCCTGTTATTACGTCTTTGTGGTGCTAAACAAGCCGGACGTTCCGCCCGATTATTACATCGTGCCGGGGTGCGATCTTCGCTCCGATCCGTCGAAGTTTGGAAAGTGGTTTGCTGACTATAAAAAGATGCCCGGCATTCATCCGAAAGACCTCACAGAGTATCGCAACAACTGGAAAGTTTTTGAGTTGTAATTGGGAATAGAACAGAGCCAATGGCATCGTCAAACATGCCTAACGTGTGAGTCAATGTGAGTGAGAGTTTCGCGGGAAAAAGGGGTGCGGTTGGAGTAACTGTTAGCCCAAAATTTCGATGCAACTGCGCCACTAGGCGCGGTTGCTTCCCCGGCCAAAAAAAAGCGCCAGCCGAGTGCGTTGCCCTCGGCTGGCGGTTCATTCTCAGGAGGTTGGATTACGCAGTGATGGGATCGATTTCGGCTCGTCCGGCACGGATGATTTGGTCGGCAGCGCGGAAGATTTTTTGGGCGCTCTTTTCGGGTATAGCTTCCGCATTAGAACCACTCCCACGGCTTACCCAATTTTGAATATAACCTCTGCAAAACTCTGCGCCCTCAAGCGCCAAAGATTCGCAACACAGGAGCGCTACGGATTCCGCTTCGACCTCTCGGAGACTGCGCGGCGTCGTCTCAGCATCGGCGAAATCTGCCTCGGTGGTATGGCCTAAGAGTACGTGACCGAGTTCGTGAAAAAGTGTCTTGTATGGGAGTTGCGCAAGCGGGTTAATTGCGACCTGACGCTTGCGCGCAAAGCCTTGCACATTCCCATCCGTGTGATCGAACGGAATGCGCTCGATACCTAGCGCGGAAATGGCTCGCTCGGCGTCCCACTGCGGCGCTGTGATCAGTTCAAGTTCCTGTCCGTCAGTTTGGGACAAAACAAACCAGTGCGCTTTATAAACGAAGCTGGTAAAGGTGTGGTCCTCGTCTGAATCTTCGTCGCGACGCTTGCAAGTTATCGGCATACACAAACTGAGCGCCCGTTCACCGCGTTTCACAAAACGTCCTAAGTCTTTCCACTTCGGAAAAGTGTTAATTGGACCGGGTTGTAATCCGCGCATCTGACATTGCACAAGCGCGAGAATTTGATTCCCAACGGAATATTGATGAAAGGCTCTATACGCTTTCATGATCAGACCTGGCTTAGTGACGGCTTCGATAAGTAAGGCGGACCACTTCGGGATTGTGGGTAATTGGTTGATGTGATTTTCCATTTGTCGCGTGCTCCTTTTTCAGTGACTTTTTGAGCGAAGTTCGTCCCTCGCAGTCACTCCCGAAAACAAACGGGCACGACGTGAACATCAATAAGGATTTTGGCGTGTTCGGGCGTTCCAGCAGTCGAGACTCACGCCTGATTTATTCGTAGACGGCAGTAGACGTGCGGGGTATAGTGGAGCAAGTTTTTACTCAGGTGAATCACTATGGGCCAAAAGCAATTTACTAAATGGTGGATGTTACCGCTTGAGAACGCCTTTGGAATCGAACATCCCTTGCTGAAAGCGGGCCTGTCAGCATTAAGAACCGTTGGTGAGAGTGCTTCGGGCAAGGTTCAGGGAGAAATCGGTGAATGGTACAGACTCGTTGCGTTCTATGGTGGTTTATTCGCGTTAGATAAAATCCTTCCTCCTGTGATCTCTAAAGTTCCTGCTCCCGAGACGGATAGAACGCCTGCGCCAGCAACGAGAAAACGCGTCACGTATAGGAGTCGAAATCGTCGCAGTTTCGCACAATCGGTAACTCAGTTATCTATGAATAATCGTCAGGCGCTAAATAAATAAATTAAGAAGTTTTGAGGATTTCAATTCGCGGCGAGCTACTTTACTGACGGTTTACTGGGGACTGGGGCTGATCCAAAGTGGTTGGCCCTTTGGTTTTGGATTTGAGTCGCTCAACTAGTTTTTGGTCAATCCTCAAACGCACCGAATCGTAGCCGACTTTGGTGTGAGACTTGTTGACAGAAGCTCGGTGCGGTTAGGCACTCGGCAACCTGCAAAACTCTGCTCCGTCGAGACCCAAAGACTCAGTTTGGTTTAAACTTCCTCGATCCTCTAATTCCTCGGATGAGCAAAATGACTTATGCCAAAACCCCAACATTGCTGTGAGAACGTTGTTCCGGTGAATGCCGCCAGATCCTTTTCACGCCACGGGGAAATACTTGACCGTCGCGTTGTCGTCGAATTGTTGGAACGGTTTAAGGGCCGCCGCGTTCTCGAAGTTGGAGCAGGCGGTCTGCGAAACGCTCTGTATCTACAGAGTAAGGGTTATCGGGTTACTGTACTTGAAGCGAAGGGAATTTTGGATCGATTTCCCGATAAGTACGAACAATTTTTGTCAGCCGGGGGAAGGCTCGTATATTCGCTTCCGGCCAATGCGAAATTCCCGATTGCCCTCGCTACCTTTGTTTTCGAAACGATCTGTAGGCCGGAACAGCGAATCGCCCTAGTTAGTCGAATCAAAGAATGTCTGCTAACCAACGGAGCACTACTAATCTCGATCCGAGGTCCAGCCGACTTGGTTACGGCGCACGCGTCTGGTAAACCTTGCTCCGACGGTTTTGTTACACCGAACCGTAGTTTTTCTCGATCGTTTACCCGCGATCAGCTTGCTCGGCTTCTCCAATCTGGCGGATTCTCTAGAGTTGAATTTCTGCATAAGCCTGACACAAAAGCTCCTGAGTATCTTCACGCCATAGCCTGGAAAGATGCTACTTCCAAGGAGGAACGATGAGCGAAGGGAAGAAAACCACTGATCTCGTGACCCAACAAAAACAAACGGGACAATCGAGCGAAGAAAGCCCGGCGGATGTGCGTGAAGAAGCGTCGGCTGTGACGACGGAAGTGCGTGAAGACGCCCCGGCAGTGACAGGGGCAGAAGTGCGTGAAGAAGCGTCGGCTGTGACGACGGAGGTGCGTGAAGACGCCCCAGCAGTGACGGGGGCGAAACCCGGTGCAGAAGTCAATGACTTCAACAAATGGCTGGAGGCTTTTTATAAAGAGTGCGGGCGCGAAGTCACCCTTGCATACACCACACTAAACCAAATGAAAAACTGGGCCATGGTGATCGTCGCCGCGTTGATCTCGGCCATGGTCACTTTGGGACGGCCTGGGGAGGGCGAGATCAAACCCGCTGCGTTGGTAGGAATGCATGCTGCGGCAGTAGTCGCATATGTCTTCAACCTGAGATTTTTTGTTAGAGCGATCCTATGCTACATAAACCTGAGCCGTTGGAATCGTCTACAGGCGAGCATTGTCGAAGCCCGCTTGATTCCAAAACCGGTGAAGGTTGGGGAGACTCCAGCAACGCAAGACTCTCAAACGAAGCTCAAAGAAGATATCGAATTGTATTATCATTCCTGGCGCTCTCCAATTAATCGGAAAAGTCAGCTCATTCAGAATCTCAAACTCGGATTTGCCCTAGTGCTCGGGTTGCCGCTCTTCTTTGTTATCGTTTGGTCTGTAGAACTTTGGGATAATTGGTTAGTTCGTGGGCTTGCTGTCTTTGCAGTCGGGTCAACTTTGGTGGAGGGGACAGATTTCTTTCGCTCTAGTTTTTTCGACGATCCTGAGCGGGATAAGCGACGTCGCAAGTCGGGCAAGAAAGCGCCGATTTTTCCAGTACCCGTCAGCCAAGGAGGTTATCTGGTCACGTGGTGCTTAAATTTAGCGATCAGCACTGGTGTTGCAGTGTGGCCGAATCTGAAGCCGCGTCTTCAGTCACTAATTGAATGGTTCGGTTGCCGCTAAGAGTTAGGTATCAGTATCCGTAGACTTGTGAGACGTGAGTAAGGCGGCCAAATTGTGATTGAGATTACTATTATTTTCGCTTGCCTGTCTTTCGTGATCTGCGTCGGATTGGCGTGCGCTTCGTGAGCAGATCAGGATGTTTTGTTGCGATCATGTGGGACAAACCCTGATAAGTTCTACCAATTAGAGGGGCAGCGTGAACTACTGAGCCATCGGTTTGTGCTAAAGCCTCTTTGATGGTTTCGTGTTCACACTTCAATAGCCTTTGGTCTAAATCAAGAGGCTTGGGTAAGAGCACGTCAACCGCCTCGTCTCTGGACATTTCTCTACGCAGACTGTCGGCGAGTTTTCCGCCCGCCGCACTTAATCGGGATAGAACATCCCGATTCTGCGAATCTGCCAACCACTCCCGCGCTTGCTGATATGCCGCCTGCAAGGTGTCCGGTGAAAGGGAATCTACTTCCTCGATCATCGTAAGAGCCGCTAGTCCAGCTATGTTTAGCGCATCTGCTTCGTGAGCTACTTCTATCGCTCGTTGTAAGGTGATTTGCGCGCGCGCCGGTTTCCCTAAGCGGGCTTGAGCAATAGCTTTTAGGATAAGTGCATCCGCGAGCCAACATCCGTGTCCGACCTTTTCTAATTGTGTTGCCGCTCTGCGCGCGGCAGCTTCGGCGGCTTTGAATTTTCCCTCTGCGATCAGTAGCTCCGCACGACTGCTATCAATCTGTGCCGTTCGAGTTCGATCCTTGAAGCGAACAGTTATGAGTCGCGCCTGGTCAAGATATTTGTGGGCTTCTTTGAATCTACCTAGCTGTAAAAGCACCCGCGCTTCATTGTTTTTGACGCTTGCACAATAGATGTAATTCTTTGCCAGTTTGAATTGGTGCTCTGCGGCTCTGTATTCGGTAAGGGAACGTTGAAAATAATCACGCCGGTTTTCCGCAGCCCCGATGGCCCTGAACGTCATGGCAAGCTCATTGTGATATGAGCCTTTGACCGGAAGATACCCGATGCCCGCAAACACGGCCCGATTGTCAGTAAGGATTTTCAGTACATCGTAGTGTCTCGCCGCCGAGTGTTCGACATCTGCCAGTTTGAGAAGTGCCCGCGCTCTCTCGAGCCCTTTGGGCGGCAAGCGTTCCAATGCTTCGTGAAGCGTGATCCGTGCTTCGTTTACTCGGCCTTCTCGCCAATAGCAGTACGCAATCTCTGACCATGCTTCGGCAGCTTTCCTTGCGAGGTTGTTCGACGCGTAGTAAGTGATGCTCTTAGTGATCAAATTTCTCGCACTCTCTTGTGCGTCTTTGACTTGATTGCGGGCGCCAATCCAGCCGGTGAGAATGCCAGCGCAAAGAACAACGTCAGCAGCCGTTTCGGGTTGCAGCCCTTGTATATTGGGCCGCGTGCCTACGCCACGCCAGAACGGATGCATGAGCTCAAGAGCGCCTTGCGGGTTCTCATTGTCTCTTTGTTCTAGTGCTAGTTCGCATCTGGATAGAGCTTCCTTATCACGAGACAGATGCGACGTGTCTAGCTTTGGTGAGGCTAACCTCAACAGATAGACCTTCCTTTTAGGGTTTTAGTGGGAGGAAAGACTGTACGGGCCGGATATTAAACCTCACCGACTCAACTCGGCAAGATCTCTTGCAAACAATGTTCGGCTTTGTCATATCTGATACAAGTACGTTTGCATCATCAATCAAAAGGAGCCTCAAAAATGAAACGCTTTGTCTTGGCTATCGCTCTGACAGGACTAATGTCCATGACCGTTCTGGCGGGCGATATACCAACCAATGGAGCGCCTGCGCCTGCACCGCCAGCGCCAACTACAACGTCGAGCACGGCCAGCACGTCGAGCACGCTGCTTGTTACGGTGATACTCACCGTGCTTGGTCTGAGATAGACCAGTAGCGGACTAAGGTTCGTCTTAACGAACCTCGCGCACTGCGCGGGATAGGTTAAGTGTGTCTACTCGCTTAAATGTACTTGCATAAAATCAGAACCAGCCCTCATACGCTGCTTATTGCGATTTAAAACACACTGAATAAAAATTCGCGTACCTCATGGGGGGTTGTACTCTGCTGGCCCTGTGCTGCTGTATTCACCACGTCTCCACTCCAGCGCAATGCGTTGGCGCTGATCGACGTGAATCAGCGAGGGAGCATAGGGCCAGCGGCGTACTGTGAAGCGGCTGAGTTTGCGGCAGAGCCTCACACGTTAGCCCGGAGTGTGAGGCCAGGGCGTCGCGATCTTGGTGAGGGATTTGCGACGCCCTTTTTCCACGCAGGAATGACAATGAAACGGAAACGGAAGAACATCTTTAAGGGACGATACGATCTTTCAGCCGCAGAGCCTTTGCCGCCACTCGATCCGGCCACGTTAGAGGCGTATGAGAGCGGCGAATTGGAGCCGCCTTTGTCGGTTCTATTGGCTTACGCGAAGATGGTGGGTATCCCGGTTGAGAATCTGTTAGATGATGACCGCGATGTGTGGTTTGGAGAATGTGTGAATTGATCTCAATATTGGACCTACCGAATGGCTGGAGTTTATAACAGCAGACTTGACCTGAGTGTTAGACCACACCGAATTAATAATTCCTGATGTTTACGATCCAGACCTACTCTCTGCGGTTCGCTGGCTACAAGAGCATTTGCCTTTTTCGGATGAATATCTCGCGCAGTTAATCGGCATCAAAACAGAGCTATTCTCCGAATGGAAGACAGGCGCGCGGACACTTTCAGATTCACAGATGCAAATGCTGGAAAATCTCTCACTGGCAATAAACCGATTGTTGTCATTTTACAACTTCCGGCGCGATCTGATAGTGAGTGTTTTGGAGTCTCAATTTGATAGTCCAATTCAACGGAGCCGCTTTACGCCGCCGTGGGTAGGCACTTCATTGAAGGATTACATGTTGAGCCACGGAGCAGAAGGAATTGCAGAGGTTGACTCGTGGGTACAGGAGATAAAATCCGCTAATTGTTGAAACGGGAATATCGAACTCAATCCGGTGAGCGCATGAGTTAGCACGGCAATTGCCTGTTCATTGTAGAAACAGGCCGAACGACGTGCTCCTGCCGCGTAAAAAACCCAACGAAAAACCAATGACAGACCTCTCGGAAACGTCCACGTGTGCTATAACGCGAAATCATGAACGAAAACTATCGCAGCAGCTATTCGAACGAAAGACATCAATTAATAGTATGCGTATCTAAACACCTTTACGCGACCAAAAACGGACTAATTAGATACCAACAGAAGCCGTTCGATGTGAGCTTAATGAAAGTGGAGAAAGCTGAAAAAGGCCACCTCGTCCATTATTTGATTCGAGACGATTTCAGTGGTGTTTTCTACGCCGAAATTCATTCGGGTACACCATTGATTCCTGTCGAAGAATTTCTATTCCGTGCGTGGTCGCAGAAAGAAAACTATCTCTTTTGCGGAATGCCCGACTTTATCTCAGTACCTAAAACAGTCAGTGAAAGGTTTCCTACGGTTAAGCGGCTCATAGAAGTATACGGCTTAAAGACTGTCGACGTTACCAGTGGGTTTCAGAGCGGAACGATACAAGATGTTAAAAATTGGGAGGATCTTGTCAGAGGGATCTCAGGCCTGAGCAGCCGCTCTGAGAAGTTGCGGGAGTGGACTCCCGCAGTCTGTGCCGGGTACTCGGCATATCTAAACGATGGGCGAAGTAATAGGGATTCAAAGATCGAGAGGTGGCGGTCTCGCGCAAAAAATTTGCAAGTGCCGCCTTTAGAGGGTTGGTAGAGCAAAAGCGCCGCCATGACAAGAAGCACCACGAAGGACGGAACGATTATTGAAAAGAAGGCCCTCGCATGAAACGAATCATTAGACAGGATGGTCCGAAGTCTACGGATAGATCGTTGGTCGCACAAAAACTAAGAGACTCTAACATTGATATTTCCGACCTTACGGAGAAAGAAGCAAAGGCGATTCGTGTAACTGACTTTCACGATAGTGAGTACGAATACTCCATCAACCATTGGTTATCAAAACGTTCACTGGCTCTGCTAGAGGAGTTAGCCGAACTGGGAATCTATGGAGAGGACGCCGCTGAAGTAGGTGCGCGCTTTGTGGATCAGGCACTC
>DATNJO010001048.1:0-7336 GCA_035603895.1 Pyrinomonadaceae bacterium | reverse complement strand
CAAGGTGAGAGGGCGCGGACTCAATGCGCCTGAGCGACTGTACGGCTCAGATGGTATCTTTCAGATTGCTGTCACGCGAGCCGAGGGCGGCGTTGTTCGATTGAAGGGGTTGCCGTTTCAGTCCAAAATCGACTGGCAAGGACGAAGTGCATCCGTCGCCTCGCAATCTGCCGATATCGAAGCGTCGACGGGCGAGGGTATCGTTGTTGACTACACCACAACCGGCTATCGAGCCTGCTCAACCGGCTTGGCTGTAGAGGCACAAGGTAATCGACAGGAAGTTGAGCGGCGCGGCGGAATGAAGCCGCTGGGACAACTGCTGGGATTCGAGTTTCTTGAATGTCGGATTGGGAAAATCGGCCTCTTTTTCGATCCCGAGACAGAGCGCTACTTTGAGGGCGACCAAATGGTGGAGCCTCGGCATGCAATCACAACACGCGTGGTTGCCCTTCCACGTACTGGCTAACCTTCCATTGAGCATGGGAACTGTTGCAAGAAACTGAGCATTTCTGCCGGTGGTGACAGGAAAAAGTTGCGAAGATTGTCCCGTATGCTCCGCCACTTATTTGGCGGTATTCCGCTAGAACGCAGCCATCCTTCGGGATGGCTGTTCGTATTTTGAACAAGGGAAAACCCTGATCGCAGGCAAATAATTTTCCCAGCCGCTATTGACCCGGCGTATTTTTTGACTACAATTCCCTTCAACGGTGAATGTGGTTGCCGGGGTGAGGACGGTGACCAATCGAGGCTGAATGCCTCCGCCAACCTTGAGAGGCCGGTCCAAAACCGGCCTTTCGGTTTTTTGGGCCACAGATTTACACGGACAGACACAGACCTGAAAATGATCCCGGTCGCTGAAGCTATTCAAATCGTCAGGCAGCAGACTCGACCGCTGCCGTCCGAACGCGTCAAACTCGAACACGTTCTCAATCGCGTACTCGCCGAAGACGTCATCGCCGATTCGGATCTGCCGCCGTTCGATCGCTCACAGATGGATGGCTACGCCGTGCGCGCCGAAGAGACGACCGCGGCGCCCGTGCGTTTGCGCATCGCGGGCGAGTCAGCCGCCGGCCGAGGCTGGCATCACGAACTGAAGGAAGGCGAAGCAGTGCGGATCATGACCGGCGCGCCTGTTCCCGCCGGAGCTGACAGCGTGCAGCAGGTCGAACTCACGCACGAACTAAAAGACGGTACTGTCGTTGAGCTGTTAGAAAGCGTCGAACTCGGAAAGTCGATCGTCAAACGCGGCGCGGAAATTCTGGCAGGTGAAACTGTCTTGCAAAGTGGCACGAGTATCAACGCCGCGATGATGGCCGTGCTTGCTGCGTTTGGTTATGCGGAAGTCGCGGTGGCCCAACGGCCGCGCGTCGGCGTACTCGCAACCGGAACCGAACTCGTATCAGTCAACGAAAAACCCGGACAGGACCAGATTCGCGATTCCAATAACTACTCGATCGCGGCGTACGCACAACTCACCGGCGCGTTAGTCGAACGGTTGCCGCTCGCGCGTGATGAAACGTCAGTACTGACCAATCAGATCGCGCAAGCAACTGAGACATGCGACGTGATAGTAACTTCCGGCGGCGTGTCGATGGGTGTCTACGACGTCACGAAGTCAGCACTGCACGAACTCGGCGCCGAGATCTTCTTCGAACGCGTCGCACTGCGCCCCGGCAAGCCAACGGTCTTTGCACGACTGCCAAACGGCACGCTCGTCTTCGGCCTACCTGGCAATCCGGTTTCAGTTGCGGTGACGTTCAATCTTTTCGCGCGCACTGCACTGCTCGCGATGCAGGGCGCGAGCGAGCCGACACTCAAACACGAAAGTGCGTTGCTCGCTCGCAGTGTGAAAGGAAATGTAGATCGCGCGAGTTATCTGCCGGCCCAACTAACCACGAACGACGACGGAGAACTGATCGCGTTTCCACTCAAGTGGGGCGGCTCGTCTGACTTCGTAGCCTTCGCACTCACGACCGCACTCGTGATCGTTCCAGCCGGCACGAAAACGCTCGAAGCGAACACACTCGTTAAGGTATTAAGGCTACCAGGAAGCTGACGGATTGAATTCCCGCAAAGGCGCAAAGGAAAACCAGGTTCTAACCTTTGCGTCTTTGCGCCTTTGCGGGAGACCTTTACGGCTGCACGATCGGGGCGATTCGCTCGGTAAGTCCCTTAAAACCAAGAAATCCCGGCAGACGTTCGATACGATTCCCGATCTTCTGATCGAACAACTCCAAACCCTCTTTGCCGGGAAACAGCGTAGCCATCACGTAGTTTGCCTCCGACTCACGTTTCGCGCCCTGGCCCACCGGCGACCAGAACTGTCCAATAATGAACCGCGCCAGATCGCGTGAAAACTTCGCCTCAGCCAACTTCACGCGCGCTACGTTCCAATAAAAACTTCCGTGAATCGATTCCTCCTGCACGATCCCGATCAACAATTCTTTCAGCACCGGATGACCGGCGAGATCCGACAACCGGCGATACGCCTGCATCGCCGTGATCTCGTTGATCGCGCCCCACACCATGTGCGCGCCGTGAAAATATTTTCCAAACGGTCGCGTCGCGTGGTCTATCAAGTAACTCCCGATCGTGTACAGCTTCGGTATCTTGCGGGTTGCTTCGTGGCGCCAGTCGTTACCGGTCGGAATACCAGCTTCTTCTAAAAAACGGTTCAGCAGATTCGCGTGATGCAGTTCTTCAATGCTCCAACGGTCCATGAACTTACGGATGATCGGATCTTTACCGGTCGGCGTGCGCCGTAGTTCCTGGTAGTACATGTCAGTGAAGTATTCGATGTCGCGCATGTAGATCAGCACGGGCACAAACGCTGGATTGAGCGGATGATTTTTGATGTCTTTCCAGCGAATGTTATTGACGTACTCTTTTGATAACGCGCGTGGTTGGCGCTCGTACCAGTCAAGCACTTCTTTGTCCGTCTCAAACACAGTTAACCTCCACAGGCGGCTACAAATGGTCGCTAAATGTACGTTCGTCTACCCAAAAATGGATTCTGTTGCCGCTGAAATTTGTAATGGAATAACTAGCAGACTGCTGATGAAGATGCCGAAAAAGCTGGTCCGAACGCGTAAGCGGCTCGCGCGCGGTCGCAGCAGAATAGACGTAAAACGGCCGGATGTCGAGATCAACTTGCTTCATGCGGAGTTTTTGTTATCTACTTTTCGCTATGACACAACTGTCTCACGTCGACGACCAGGGCCGCGTTCGTATGGTCGATACGAGTGATAAGGAAATAAGTTCGCGTCGGGCGGTCGCGTCGGCGCGCGTTTTGATGAGTCCAGCGACTGTCGCTGCGCTGCGCGAGCACCGCACACCGAAAGGCGATCCGCTCGAAGCCGCGCGGCTCGCGGGCATCATGGCCGCCAAACGCACGGCCGATCTGATCCCGCTTTGTCACCCATTGCCGTTGACGCATATCGAGGTGCGCGCGGAGCTCGATGAGACCGGTGTGTCGTTGGAAGCGGAGGCGGCAACCAAAGCGCAAACGGGTGTGGAAATGGAAGCTTTGACCGCTGTTTCCGTCGCGGCGCTGACTGTTTACGACATGTGCAAGGCGCTGGAAAAAGGCATGACCATCACCGACATCCGCCTGGAGCGCAAAACGGGCGGAAAATCCGGGGACTACTCAGCTTGAAACCGCGTTTGGAGTTCAAGCTTTAGCTTGCTGCCTGGAAAACGCGGCCTAAAGGCGGAACTCAAAAACTCGGCCGCAAAACAACGTACTTTGGGGAACATACAGTTACCGTTGTGCGTTTTAGCCCCTGCGAACTAAAATACGCGCTAAATCAGCCGGCCGGAGTTTTAAGATGAAATTGAGGCTTCAACAAGACGCGCGACCACAGGCAATGACACTCCTGGTCGCAGCGACGATTTCCGTGTTGCTGTGGTTCATTCCTTACGCCGAGGTTCTGACGTACCCGTTTCGAATCTTCGTCACGTTCATTCATGAGGGCGGACACGCGCTTGCGGCCTTGCTGACCGGCAACTCTGTCCACAGCCTCAGCGTCGCGATGAACGCGAGCGGCGAGACCTACACGACGGACGGCGGACTCATCTCGGATATGTTCGTCTCGAGTGCCGGCTATCTCGGAGCGATGGCGTATGGCGCGTTGTTGCTGGTGCTGATTCGCAAAGCGATTGCCGCGCGGATTGTGTTGCTGAGTTCCGCGGCGCTGATCTTCGCACTGACCTTGATCTTCGGCTTGTTCAAGCCCCTCCTGGCGCTGAACTTCTTGTCGGGCATTCCGTTCACGTTGTTTGCCGGGTTATTTATTTCGGTGGGGCTGGTTTTGATTGCGCGGTTCGCGAGTGCGCGCGTCGCGACGTTCTTCGTTAGTTTTCTGGCAGTGCAGTGCGTGCTGAACGCGCTTTTCGATCTGAAGACGGTTTTCTTCATGTCGGCAAGTATCGCACCGACAGTTCCGACCGATGCAGTGAACATGGCCCACGCGACTGGCATCCCGGCAATTATCTGGACGGTGCTCTGGATCGGTTTGGCCTTAGGGATTTTGTGGTTCGCGATGCGGCTCTACGTCACCGGACGTGACAAGAGCTTCCAGCCTGATTTGCCCTTCGAGGAAACTCCTCCAGTCTAGTTTGACAGGATTACAGAATTAACAAGCTGGCCCTTTCGTGGACCAATCTTGTTAATTCTGTGCATCCTGTCTACTTAAAACGTAAACCGCGCTTGCACCTGGAACATCCGCGGTGGGTCGATGTTCGCGAAGGCCGGGATAGCGTTCGTCGAACTGCCCACGCCACCAACAAACTGTCCGAACGTTGGCGCCGCGACGGTGCCATCACCGTAAACCGTCACACCTCGTCCGAGAAAGTTTCCGTGATTGAAAAGGTTGAAGCCTTCGAGCCGGATCAGAATGCTCGTGTGTTCCGAGGTCCGGAAGCGCTTCTCAACAAACGCCGCAACCTCCGAAGTCGGCGTGCCGCGAAATGCTGACTTGGAAATGATCGCGCCATTGATCACCGGCCGGTCGTTGTTCGCACCATCACCATTGTTATCGATGCCAGTCGTCGCATTGAACGGCCGCGACGACGCAAACATCGACAACGTTCCAGCAGTGAAGTCCCACGGGAACCGGTAATAGAACGTAACCACCGCACGATGACGTTGATCGACAACGCTTGGTCCGCGCTCTATCTCGCCAAGCTGCGAAATATTGCTCTCGTTTGGTCCAATACCGTTGCCGTCCGGCTCGAACGTGTTCGTGGCCTTCGACAACGTGTAACTCACCGACGCGTACATCTTTCGATTACCACGATAGCTAAACTGCGTTTGCAGTCCGTCGTAATTCGCCACGCCGAGGTTCATGATCACGTTCACCTGCCTGACACCACCCGCTACCGGCAGAATCGGACGCGTCAGATTCGCCGCCGCGACACTCCTCGTTTGTCCCGGCGCCGTGCGCGTGAACGCCGTTGGGGCGTTCAGATCGACGGTGCGATCGAGATTGGACCAGCGCTGATGCACGTAATCCGCTCCAAAAAACATCCCTTTGAAAAATTCGTGTTCGGCGCCAAGCGAAAGCACCTGACTACGCGGATTCACGAGTTTGTCGGAATAGTTCGAGAGACGATCGAAGTTCAAACCAAACCTGCTGAACTGTTCGCGATAGAAGTCGCGCAAGCCGGCGCGGATCGTGATGTCGCGTGCGGGCAGTTGCGAAGCGGGAATGGTCGCCGGATTTACCGCGACTGGAAGACACGATCCCACCAAACAAGTCGGGAAACCCGTTTGGCCCTTGATCGCAGTGTAGGTGGTCAATCCGTCGAGACCGTTAACCAGATAACCGGCTACCGCGTTCGCGCGAATCTGTGTGTAATACATCGCGTAACCGCCGCGAATCGACGTTCTCGAATCGCCGCCGGGATGCCAACCGAAGCCGATGCGCGGTGCAAAATTGTTCTTCGCATCGGTAAGCGTTTGCCGGTCGTAACGCAGGCCGACGTCGAGCGTGAAGTCACTGCGCAAGTGAATGCTGTCCTGCACGAACACGGTGTTAAGCCACTGCGGCAATTCGTAACTGTCGATCCCGAAATCGATCGGCTGCGTGTAGTTCTGCACGTCGTCGAGCGTCAACTGTCCAAACGGCGCCGTAGTGGTATTTCTGAACGTGAACGTGCCCAGAATCGCGGTGCCGGGTTCGCTACCCGTGCCGCCTGAAGTGTGATGAATGATGCTGCCACCGAAGCGCAGATAATGCATTCCGAGCGACCACGACATCGTGTCGGAGAACTGCACCTGATGACTCCACAGATCTGATGCTCTCGACTGACCGATCGTGAAAGGCACTGCGCCGCCGCGAGTGTAAGTAGTCGAAAGATTCTGCGCTTCCCACAGCGTGACCGGATCGCCGTGTAGATACGCGAAACGCGCTTCATTAATCAGACCCGTGTTGATGACCGCCGTGTGATTCACCTGAGCAGTCCAGGCACGGCGCGAATAACGGCGCGCAACGCTCGGCGCGTTCGTGCCGCCAACCGCATCCTGTGGATTGTCGTCGAAGAAGCGATCGACGTTGAAACGAAACGCGAGATTCTGATTCGAGTTCAGCCTGTGGTCCACTCGGGCATCGAGCAGAAACTGGCGATAGTGACCGACATATTCGAGATTTCCGTCCGCCGGCAAGACAAATGCCGGCAGCGAGGTCGAGAGCTGCGTGGTGCGGTTCTGACGTGTGTAGTCAGCCGTCGCGAAAAAGAACGTGCGATCCTGAACGATTGGACCACCAATCGTTCCCGAGTACTGCTGCAAAGCATCCGGAATGTCGACCGGGTTGATGTGTTGCAGCGTCGAGGGCGTAACGCACGTCGAAACTGATGGCGGACAGAAATTTTTGGTCGAGAACGTTTCCGCCTGCCAATCGCCCGGCCGAATCATGAAGAGCGCCTCACCGTGCACGTCATTGGTTCCCGACTTCGTCACGATGTTCAATGCCGGTCCGGCGGTCCATCCGTACTCCGCGGAAAACGCGTTGGAAAGAATCGCGATTTCCTGAATCGCTCCGATGGGAATCGTGGCGACTGCAGTCTGGCGTCCCCAACCCTCGTCGTTGTTGGCGCCGTCGAGCGTGACGGTGGTAGTGCGACGAGAACCCGCGCCGGTGATGAAGTAGATTTGGTTGACGAAGAGATCGCCCGTGCCTTTTCCCTGCCGAAACGCGGAATTGAGCAACGGCAGCGTGGTCGTCTTGCGGCTGAGGATCGGCGTTTCGGTGATCTGATCGGCACGCAACGGCAGACCGACGAGCGGATCGGCGCGCACGCCTTCCGCGGTGCCGTAGATAACGACTTCCGCGTT
>DATNJO010001047.1:0-4884 GCA_035603895.1 Pyrinomonadaceae bacterium | reverse complement strand
GTCGTTAACGATGATCACCTGCGCCGATGTGTCGTTATCCGCGTCAGTGAAGTAGCGTCCTTTAATTAAAGGAGTCTTCATCGCGGAAAAATAACTCGGGCTGACCACGCGATGGTCAATCTCAGGTTCCTGCCCCACAGGGGCCGGTGTTTGGCCCTCGATAACGATCGGCAAGATGTTGTACCAGCCAGTCAAAGGCAGGTAGTTGCTGATACCGACAGACTCGATGCCAGGAAGACTTCCGATTTGCTGAAGCGTCTGGTTGTAGAAACTGATGCGTTGATGATCTTCTTTGTACTTGTAAGCCGGCAGTTGCACGCGCAACGTAAGAACTCGATCGGGATCAAAGCCAAGATTGATTTGACGGAGCTGCCGGAAGCTCTTAATCAGGAGTCCGGCGCTGATCATCAAAGCAAACGCCAGCGCGACTTCCGAGACGATCAGGACGCCACGAAAACGACGACTGGTAAAGCCGCCGGAAGATCCTTTGACCCCTTCCTTCATGAAGCTTTGCAGATCGGGATTTGAGGACTGCACTGCCGGAAGCAGTCCAAAGACAAGTGTCGTGATGGCGCACAACAAGACCATGAAGGCAAACACGCGCCCATCGAGGGGCAGTGAAGCCACGCGCGGAATTTGTAAGTTGGAAATCGTCTGCGGGAAGAACGAAACGAGGGCTTCACGTCCGCGCCAGGCCAATATCAACCCGACTATCCCTCCGAAAAATGCAACCAGACCTCCTTCAATTAATAAGCCTCCGATTATCCGCTTGCGACTCGCGCCCAGTGACGCGCGAATGGCGATCTCTTTTTGACGACCCGCGGCGCGAACCAGAAACAAACTCGTGATGTTGATACAGGCGATGAGCAGCACCAGACCAGCGGCTCCGAGCAGTAAGAACATATACGGGGAAACATCGCCGACGAATTCCTTGTGTAACGGAATCACCTGCACATCCCAACCGGTGTTGCTGGCGGGATAGGCCGCCGCAAGCCGCCCGGCTACTGAATTCAGTTCGGCCTGGCCTTGCGCTAAAGTGACTCCGGGCTTCATACGACCGAGCACGCGCAGCAGTCTTGCGTTACGGTTAGCCTCTACTTGTGGAGTCATTCGCAAGATTACCCACAATTCGGTGTCGAGATTCGGATACTGGAAATCTCTTGGCATGACACCAGTGACTGTATACGGCCTGCCGTTGAGCGTGATGGCTTGTCCGACAATGCCTTGCTGACCTCCGAAGCGTCGTTGCCACAAGCGGTAACTCAACACTACGGGAAAGGTATCTTCAGGTTCTCCCGGCTGAAACGTCCTGCCAATAAGAGCCGGCGTAGCGAGCATCTGAAAGAAATTGGCTGACAAACGATAACCAATGAGCGACTCTGGTTCGCCGCTACCGGTCAGGTTGAAGGTTGCGCTGCTGGAACCACCTATCTGTTCAAAGGAGCCGGCCTGCTTCGTCCAGTCAGTGTAATTGGCAGGCGATACTGGTTCTTTAGTTTTGTCGCCCTTGAGGTTGCGCTCATAGAGCATGACCAGTTGATCGGGATTGCCATACGGAAGCGGGCGCAATAAGACAGCATTGACGGCACTGAAGATCGAGGTGTTGACGCCGATGCCGAGACCGAGGATCAGCACCGAAAACACCGTAAAAGCCGGCTTTCTTCGGAGCTTGGATAGGGCACTACGCACTTCCTGCCAGATGAAGTCCATTGACGAGACTCCTTGTGTGGTTATATGAGGAGGAGATTCTACAACACCTCGCCCGGATTGTGCGCACTAATACAAAATAACGCCTTCGCCGCTAAACATCCGTCACCATATTTCAGCGTTGGCTTTGTCGAGCGCGGCGCGTAATTTCGCCCCCAGCACTTTCGCGTACGGTTCTTCAACCATCGTGACGTGATAGCCCGGTACGTTCTCGATTACTAACGGCTTCGTAGTTAGAAGATCCCAACCCAGTGGCGGACTTTCTACGTCGACACCCAGTTCCAACCACATCTTCACTGTCTCGGGCTCGTTAAGTTCGGAGCGGAAAAGCGTGATGACTCCGTCATAGGGCTCCGGACTGTATTGCTTTATAGATTCCATTCGCAGCATGGCCCCGCGTATAAACTTGCGCATCCACGGCACGCCGATTCGCTCGGAAAGCAAATTTTCCTTTCGCAGTTTCTGGATGATGAACTCGATTCCTTCATCGAGCGGCATTGTCGTTACCAGCTCCTTCACCAGAGAGTGCGGCAAATCGAATTCCACATTATTCATACGTGCAACGTCACGAGCCAAACCAGCCACCGTCATGAGTCGCACGTCGGCGCCGACATGCTTAACCGTGTAAGGTGAGCTACCTTCCAGGAATGCCAATACACCGACTTCCTTTCCTTGTCGCTTGAGTTGCGAGGCCATCTCAAATGCTACGGATGATCCAAAAGAATATCCGCCCAGATGGTAAGGCCCCGGGTGTGCCGCAGTTATCTCCTCGAGGTAGTTCGTTGCTATTTGTTCTATAGATATAAACTCCTTGAGGTCTCCGGGATAAGGACCCTGCATTCCGTAAAACGGTTGGTCATCGCCCATGTAGCCGGCCAGGGTGCTGAAGAAACGAACGTCTCCTCCCAGTGCATGGACCACGAAAAACGGAGTACGCCAGGCGCCACGCTGGATGCACACAAGAGCGTCCAGGTCCGCAATATCGCCTTTATCGACCATCTCGATCAGGTCCCGAATGGTGGGCTTGCGGAAGAAGGATGAGATGGTAATCTCACGTCTGTATATCTGTTCGACGTCGGCCAGTAGCCGCACGACCAAAAGCGAATGACCACCGCGCTCGAAGAAGTTATCGGTCACCCCTATCGGTCGAACGTTCAGAATCTCTTCCCAGATTTTCACAAGCTGTCTTTCAAAATCATTTGCTGGGGGGACGTAACCTCCACTCGAACCCAGTTGCATCTGCGCGGGAAGCGGAAGGTTTTTGCGATCGACCTTGCCATTGCTGGTCAGCGGCATGTGATCCAATACCATCACGTCCACCGGGACCATGTATTCCGGCAGTTCACGCTTCAGGTATACACGAATATCTTCGCGCGTCGCTTCCTTCGACTCCGCGGCGATCGTTTCACTAAGCACAACATAACCAACTAATCGCTTATCACCGCCGGTTCCCTGAACCACCACCGAACTCTCTTTCACGGCTTCATGCTGGCGCAGTACGGATTCGATCTCTCCCAACTCGATCCGAAAGCCTCTGATCTTCACCTGTTCGTCGGTTCTTCCCAGGTATTCCATTTCACCATCGACTCGCATCCGGCCCACGTCACCACTCCGGTACAAACGTTTTCCTGGTTCGGTACTGAAGGAATCGGGAACAAAGCGTTCTGCCGTCAAACCCGGCAAGCCGAGATAACCGCGGGCTACGCCTTCCCCACCGATGTAGATTTCACCGATCACGCCCGCGGGCAAGACTCGCATCGCTTCATCGAGCACGTACATCTGCATGTTACTAATGGGGCGGCCAATCGGTACGATCGCGGTGTACCGCTCCGAGGGAGGCACTTCGAAGATGCTGCAACCCACCACGGTCTCGGTTGGGCCATACTCGTCGATCATGCGGGTTGGTTGTTCCTGCTCCTGCCAGTAGCGCAATACTTCGCCCGGACAAGCTTCACCGCCGATGATCAAAGCATCGACATTGCCACATTTACCTCTTTCACCAAGCCAGTTGCTGAGCACTTGCAGGTGCGACGGTGTGATCTTTATCAGCGAGTAACGCTGACCCGAGCTGCTCAGCGGCACGCCTACACCTTCGAGTTCATCGCCCGGATTCACCAGTTCCACCGCCGCTCCCACCATCAACGGTGGCAATAATCCAGTCAACGTCAGATCGAAACTAAACGGCGAATGGACCAACGTGCGGCCACCGGCGCCCAGGTTATATGACTGCGGAATCAAGGTCGCGTAGTTGACGAGACTGCGGTGACTCATCGTCACGCCCTTTGGAATGCCCGTCGAGCCTGACGTGTAATAGACATAAATCAGGTTGTCATAATGGGCGCGCGGCCCCAGATTCTCCGCACTGTTATTGCTGATTGCCGGCCATTCAGTATCCAAACTCCAAATCGGAAACTTCGCGTCTGCAGGCATCAAGTGACGCAACGACTCTTGCGTTAACACTCCACAGACCTCGGCGTCATCCAGAATGAATTGGATCCGATTCGGTGGCCAGTGTTCGTTGAGCGGCACGTAAGCGCCGCCTGCTTTATTCACGGCCAGCAGTGCGATCACCATCATCGCAGAGCGTTCAAGACAGAGTGCGACCCGTTTTTCCGGACCGACTCCGGCTGCGATGAGTTGATGCGCGAGTTGATTCGCCTTCGCATTTAGTTGCGCGTACGACAGCTCCTCGGAGCCACAACAGAGGGCGAGGGCGTTAGGAGAGCGCTCAACCTGTTGCTCGAAGAGATTGTGAAAGCAAACCTCATAGGGAAACTCCTGCTTGGTAGTGTTGTACTGGACCACCAGGTGGTTCCACTCCGGTTCGGTCAGCAGGCAGAGTTCTGACAACTTCACGCCAGGATTCTCAATGATCTGTTCGAGCAGGTGTTCGAAGTGGCCGAGCATGCGTTGTATGGTCGCGGCCTCAAACAGATCCGTGTTGTATTCCAGATGAGCAGAGATACCTTGCGAATTGTCAGTCAAAGCCAGCGAGAGGTCCCATTTTGCGGCACCTTCATCGAAGTCAAACATGCCGACATGAAGTCCGGGCAGTTTGAACGGCTGCGACGAGGCTTCTTCGAACAGGAAGCCGACCTGGAATAGTGGCGAGTAGCTCAGATCGTGTTTCGGTTCGAGCTCTTCAACTATCTTTTCAAACGGCAGATCCTGATGGGC
>DATNJO010001046.1:0-5890 GCA_035603895.1 Pyrinomonadaceae bacterium | reverse complement strand
GGTTTACCTGGGTGAAAAGAAAGAGCTTCACGTCGTCCAAGCGCAACTCAGCTTTCGCTAACACTTCGCGCACAATCGCGGGCCAACCTTCAGTATTAACTTCAGCCGGATACTTTTTATGAAAGCGAACTTTGGTCCAGTAACCTTCGTCGAGCGTTTGCTGTGTGATGGGTATATGCGTGCCACCCGCGTAGATACCCATGTGATCGTGAAAACTTCCGTCCGCCCGCAGCTTCGACGCCAAAAAACCTGGACCATCTTCGCGGGACTGCAACACAACAGCACCAGCGCCGTCTGCAAAAATCGTCGCCGTTTTCTTGTCCTTCCAGTCGAGATACTTGCTGATCGCATAAGCGCCGATTACGAGAACGTTACGGTAAGAACTGTCGGAAATAATGTATTTCGCAGCCGCATCAAGCGCGGTCACGAACCCGGCACACGCACAATTCACGTCAAACGTGCCCGCGTTCTTCGCACCGAGTCGATGCTGCACGACGACAGACGTCGCGGGCGAGAGTTGTTCGGGTGTGTCGGTGGCGAGAACAATTAAATCGAGCTCCTCCGGAGAGACTCCCGCATCCTTCAAGGCCTCGAGCGCAGCATGCGTCGCGATGTCCGCGGTGCTCTCATCCTCAGCGCAAACGTGACGTTCGTTGATGCCGAGCACCTGCGTCACAAACTCGTTGATGTCCTCACCGAGAATCCGGCTCAGATCAGCATTGGTCAGTACTTTCTCGGGTACGTATCTTCCTGTCCCGACTATTTTCGCAAAAGCCATTCTGTTACGACCTGATTGAACTCGTCTGCCTGCTGCTCCATAAAAAACGTGTGACTGCCGCCCGGCACCAGGCGCAATTCGGCGTTCGGTATCTGTCTCGTCAGGTTATAAGAATTCTGTACGGGCACGATCGTATCCGCATCACCGCTGACGATCAGCGTTGGAGACTTTATCGCCGCGAGACGTGCTTCAGTATTGAAACTGACCGCCGCCTGAAGCTGCACGCGATACATGTCCTCAGATACGTCGCCAGCCGCACGCGGCTGCATGATCTCCTTCATTACTTCCGGCTCGGGCACGACATGATTTGGACCACCAAAGCTCGTACAACAAAGCACCAGGCTCTGCGTCATCTGTGGATGCCGCAACGCAAACTCTTGCGCCACAAAACCGCCAAAGGAAACTCCGACGACGTGTGCGCTTTCAATGCCGAGAAACGTTAACAGCGCCGCTACGTCATCCGCGAGCAAACTGATCGTTTGTGGTCCATCAGGCTTGTCTGACTGCGCCACTCCGCGCGGATCGAAGGAGATTACGCGAAAGTGACGCGCCAGTGGTCCAACCTGCCGTGACCAGAGCGAGCGGCCCGACGCAAAACCCGGAATCAAAACCAGCGGCTCGCCAACGCCGTCCGATTCGTAGTAAAGCTGGAACCCGTCGATTGGAACTTTCGGCATCCTGGAATTTACTCTAAAGGGGCCGCAAAGAGGCACATAATGCACAAGAGTTGGTTTTGAGTTCAGCCTTAGGCTGCCGTTAAAACTACAAGCTAAAGCTTGAACTCAAAGCGAAAGCCCTTGTGCCTCTTGTGCCTCTTTTGCGGCTAGAAGTTCAACTTAAACGCAAACTGGATCACGCGCGGACCGGAACTCGTCGCCGTGATTCGTCCAAAGGTCACAGGCACGGCGATGTTGTTGTTTGGATTCGCAAAGTTGGTCCAATTGAACAGGTTGAAGAACTCGGCCCGAAACTCGCCGCGCAACGCCTCCCGAATCGGAATGAACTTCACCACCGAGAAATCCATGTTCTTCTGACCCGGTCCATAAAGGAAATTGCGTGGCGTGTTGCCAAACGGGTTATTCGGATCGAAGTTTGGATTGTTCGGCGTGCCGAGGTTTCCGCCGGCGAGTATCGGCCGCGAAAGTACAAAGGCCGACGTGTTGAAGTATCCATTCAAGCGCGACTCGATGTCGCCTGTGGTCAAAATCACACCACCGCCGGGCCCGAAGTTCGCGCGCTGGATAATGTTGTTGTTCGGCGCGTCGACGATCGAGAACGGCGTTCCGGTTTGCAGTGTCAGGATGCCGTTGATCTGCCAGTCGTTCACAAAGGCTTTCGCGGCGAAGGACTGCGAATCAGTCTTAGGCAAGTCGTAAACAAAACTGGTGACAAAGCGATGGCGCCGATCGTAATCGGATGGACCATAGTTCAGTTTCCAGTTGGACTGATCGCCCGCAATCGCAAACAACTCATTGATCGTGCCGCCGGAGTAGTAGTCCTGCGATTTGCTCAAGGTGTAAGCGCTCAGAAACTGCAAGCCACGGCTGAACCGTTTCGTCATGCTGATCTGCAACGAGTCGTAGTGCGAATTGGAACTCGTTTGCACCTGCTGAACACCGCCCGCAACGTTCTTCTGCGTCGACAACGCTGTACCGAGCGGCGCGACAAAAACGTTTGCAGCACGGTTGTAAACAGGCTGATTGAGCGTTACGACTTGCAAGAGCTTCGTGCCCTTCGAACCGACGTAACCGACCTCTAGCAAGTAATCCTTGAACACTTCCCACTGAATGTTTGCGTTGTATTGCTGGATGTACGGAGTGCGCAATTCAGGATCGATGTAGATACCGCTGATCGGCACGCCGAGAAGCGGTGACAATGGCGACAGCGGCGACGGAATCGTCGGGTTAACCGGAAACGCGCCGGGCTGCGGCAAGGGAATGAACGGATCCGCGAACGTGCGCAGGACTCCCGGCAGACCAACCGCGAGCGCGAGATACGGATAGTTCAACAACTGCGTGTTGGCGTAGCGTGTCGAGAACTTGTCGTAGTAGATGCCGTAGCCGCCACGAGCGACGAGCGTACCGGCGTCGTTCAAGCGATACGCGAACCCGACGCGCGGCGCGAAGTTGTTCTTGTCTGAAGGAACGAGCGTCTCATCGACTTCGGGCACGCCGGCCAGACCGCCACCTGCTGCCTGCACGAATCCATTTGGTGGACCAGCAGGCGACGCGGTCGTTCCCTGGCGAAACTGATCGGGCAGAAAGTTCACGAGACGTCCACGAGTGTCTTTCGGATAACCGTAGAAGTCGTAGCGCAAACCAAGATTGAGCGTCAGCCGATCGTTGACTTTCCAATCATCCTGTACGAAGCCGCTCCAATCGTTCACCCGTAGCGCGCGATCGAAAACACCCGAACCGAGAATCGAAACGCCGTTGCCGATCAGGAAGTTGTTGAAGCTGGAAAAGATGATCTGTCCGCGCGAGAACGCGTTGAAGAAGAAGTTCACCTGCGAACGGCGGTATTCGCCGCCGAGGCGGAGTCGGTGATTGCCCGCGACAACGGAGAGCGTATCGCCGTAAGTGAAAGCGTTGATACGCGACGACTGATCCGCGAAAGGCGACGAACCAAACGTGAACAAGCCCGTCACGGTCAATGTCGGCATGCCGGGGAACAGGTTCTTCAGTGGGTTGTTGATGCCGAGGTCCGCTGCCGTGAACGGCTCTTCGGGCGACGACGTGACGCGCAAACGGCTGAAGCCGAAGCGCGCCTGATTCACCACGTTCGGAGTGAACACGTAGGTGTCGTTGATCGAAGTGAGCTCCTGAATGATGTCGAGCGAGCCGCCAGTGCCGGGCAACTGATTCACGCCGTTGCCGAGTCCGGCGAAGTTGTAGTTCGCCTGGAATGTTGGGTTGCTCGCGAAGAAGTTCTTGAGCGAGAGCGTGTGCTTGTCAGTCAAACGCAGATCGAAATTGGCGTTGAACTGGTTCTCGCGAAAAGTCGAGATACCCGAGACCGGCGTGAGGCCCGAAGCTGTTGCTGCTGAAGGGATCGCAAACTGGCCGTTTGGCAAACGCAGATTGAGCAGGTTTACGGCGATCGGATTCGGCACCACGCCGAACGCCGCTTGCAACGCCGCCGCAGTGCGATTGTTTTCACGCAACTGCGCGGGCATAAACGGAAACATCAAACTGTTATTCAACGATGCGCCGTTTGTTTCGCGCGTGCCTTGATACGAGCCGAAGAAAAACAGCCGGTCGCGGATGATCGGTCCGCCGAGTGTGCCGCCAAACTGGTGTCGCGAGAGCACGGGTGTCGGCTGACCGGCTTGCTCAAGGAAGAAATCGTTTGCGTTGAGCGCGCGATTGCGGAAGAAGTAATAAGCATTGCCGTGAAAATCGTTGGCGCCTGACTTGGTGACTGCTTCGACGTTGCCGCCCGCGTTTCGTCCCTGCGAGGCATCGTACAGGCTCGTTTGCACGATGAACTCCTGGAGCGTGTCGGTTGCGGGTACGGCGATGTTTGGCGTTGAGTTTGTGCCGGCGGAGTTTGCGTCGATGCCGTTGATGCGCACGTTATTACTCGTCGTGCGCTGTCCGTTGACAGTGATAATCGAATCGCCGCGGCCGAGTTCCGTGTTGTTTGAAACGCTCGCGGAAGTGCCCGGCGAGAGCGTCAACAACTGCTGAAAGTTTCTCGTCGGTAGTGGCAACTGGCGGATCGTTTGCTCCTCGACGGTGCGTCCGACCTGCGAACTTTCCTGTTGGACCAACGGCGGTTCCGCATTGACTGTAACCATCCCCGAAACTGTGGCCGCGTCGAGACGAACGGGCAGGGTCGTGGTTTGAGTGACGTTGATGCGTAAGTTGTCGACGACGACCGTGCGGAAGCCGTTGGCGGCGACCTCGAGCTTGTAATCGCCGGCCGGCAGAAGGGTGAACACGAAGTCGCCGGAGTCGCCGGTCACCGACTCGCGCACCTGTGACGTTGCGAGGCTGGTGAGTTTCACTGTCGCGCCAGGAACGACCGCTTCATTAGCGTCGACGACGGTGCCGCTTAGTTGTCCGGTGCCTCCCTGAGCGAAGACGACGAGGGAGCAACCGAAGACCAAGAGCACGCCGAGCATCAATCGAGTCAACTTAAACATCTTCCAACCTCCTGCAGTGGTTCGGAGTTCAAGCTTTAGCTTGCCGCGCGTAAGAGCAGCCTGAAGGCTGAACTCAGAACGGTTTTCATCTATGGTGCCAAAGAGATAAACACGAACGTTCGTTTTTCTTGCAAGCCGAAAAGCGGAGCTCCGAGTTAATTTTTATTGCACAACAGACCGCGGCAATAGATATCAGTCAATTGCTTGATGACGCGTTCATCGCTGATCCCGAAGTGACGATTTCCGCCAAACAGTTTCTCGACCAGGAAGTAGTTGAAAAACTGCATGTAGACTGCCGTGAAGCCGACAGCCGGATCGACGTCGGCATGGACGCGTCCCTGCTTTTTCAGTTCATTAAACTGCGTCGCGAAGCGGCGCCGCAGGTTATGAACGAGACCTTCAAACATCTTGCGGAAGTGCCGGTTTTCGAACTCCAGCACGTCGATGTACATCAGCAACCAGAAGTCGTGATGCGTGTTGACCATCTCCTTGATCTGCTTCCCGAAGCGCACGAGCGATTCGGGTTCGAGTGGCTCGTCGATTTCGTCGAAGATGGCGCGCAGCCGGCCGTCGATCACGGTTTGATAACGGCTGATAATCGACTCAAGGATCTCTTCTTTCGTGCGGTAATAGTTATAGACGTTGCCCAGCGAGGTACCCGCGCGCGCGGCGATAGTGCGCATGGAAGTCGCGTGAAAACCCTGGGAGATGAAGAGTTCGCGGGCCGCTTCCTCGATGCGGCTCTTCTTCTTCTCCATCGCGCTCGGTGTCAGCTTGGGCATTCGCTACAAAAACGAACGCTCGTATTTTATGCAGAATTAAAGCGCTGTCAACCTTTTCGGCAAGGCAGCCACTGATTACGCAGAGATCTGTGAAATCCGTGGTTGGGTTTACTTGATGCTGATGGTCATGGAATAGGTGCCGCCGCGTTCGTCGCCGTCGACGATGATGTGGTAGTCGCCGGT
>DATNJO010001045.1:0-14031 GCA_035603895.1 Pyrinomonadaceae bacterium | reverse complement strand
CCCCAACCTTTCGCGAGCAGGTTGATGTGCGAGAGCGGCGTTGACGGTTGCGACGTGATGATGCCCGCGACCGGTGGAAGCTGAACCGGTACTTCATCTAAAACCAGAATCTCGTTAAAGCCGATTTCGACGTGATCGTCGAGCTTTTCGATGATGTGGATGCGGCCGAGACCTTTGGCAATGTTCAGGGCCTGGTACGCTTGTTCTTTCGCGATGTCGCTTTGGAGGATGCGCTGGATGCCGGCTAGTGATTGCGACGCTTCGTCCTGACGCAGAGAATTTGGTTTGAAGGCGACAGGTGTGAAAAACGTTTTGTTAATGATGTCGTAAGTCAGTTGGATCTGGTCGGATGGAATTAGATCGCCTTCCCAAAACTCGAAGGTCCAGCGGCGCACGGGCGTTTGGTATGCGATGGTGCCGAGGATGAAGCGGCGGTTGGGGTTAAGGTAGTTGTTCGCAAAGAATTCCCGGCCGCGTTCGAGTGAAAGGTAGGTGCCGTTGACGAAGTCTTTGTGAAAGCTGTAGCGCTTTTTGTTGACGTAGTAGATCTTGTTGTTGTCTTTGCGATCGATGACGAAGATCAGGTGCGGGAGAGCGTAGGGTGTGTTGGCGTCGTAGGTGACGGACAGTAAATCAACGTCAGTTTGAGATTTAATCGCAGGGAGCGATTTCTGGGCCACGGACGGAACACAGAAAAACACGGACAGAAAAAACAGATTTAGAAGTTTCAGCTTCATATTGTTGAGGTTGCTTGTTGGAGCGCTGACAATAAGACGTCAACGTGACGCTGTTCGGTTAGGAAACTGTTGATGTTTACGCGCATCGCGCGGCGTCCGTGAAGGATCGTTGTGGTGAGCCATGCTTCACCGCAGCGTTCGATTGTTTGCTGAATTTGCTGCTGCACTCGATCCTGTTCGATGCCGTCCAGGCGAGAAACGGCGTCCGACAGGTAACGAAAACAACAGACCGCGGTTTCGACTTCACCCACACGTTTGAAACCCGGGATTCGATCCAGTTGTGAAGCGAGGTAATTAGTGAGATCGATTTGTCGCTCAACTGTTTTAGCATAACCCTCACGGCCCATGAACTTCAGCGCCATCCAGAGCTTCAGCGAGTTGAAACGACGCGTCCCCATCTGCCCATAACGAAAGAAATCAAATTCCACGTCGGCGCCACCACGATCCTCGCTCAGGTACTCCGGACTCATGTCGAACGAGTCGCGCAACACATGCCCGCCGTCGCGCACCAGCGTCGTGCCGCACGCGAACGGCACAAACATCCACTTGTGCGGATCGAAAGTAATCGAATCAGCCAGCGCGATGCCACGAAGTTTCTCGCGATGCGTCGAGGAAAACGCAAGTGGACCACCGTACGCGGCGTCGATGTGGTACCAGAGCTCGTTTTCGCGAGCGATCTCAGCCAGATCGTCGAGCGGATCGATCACGCCTGTCGAGGTAGTGCCTGCGACGCCGACGATACAACATGGTAATCGTCCTGCTGCGCGATCGATCGAAATCTGTTCGCGCAACACATCGGTGCGAATGTGAAATCGCTCGTCGGTGGGAATTTTGCGCAGACTCGCACGGCCGAGACCTAAAAGATCGACGCTCTTGTCGATCGAGTAGTGACACTGTTCGGAAGCGTAGACAACCACATCGCCCGCGGCCGATCGCACACCGTCGTCCTTGATCGACGCGGCAACACGATCGCGCGCGCATTTCAACGCGATCAGATTCGCCTCGGAACCGCCACTCGCCAACGTGCCAAAGCTGCCTGGACCGTAGTCGAGCAGATCGCAGAGCCAGCGAATCACGCGCGCTTCGATCATCGCCGACGTTGGTCCATTCCTCCACGCGCCCGCGTTCTGGTTCAACAACGAAGACAAAGCGTCGGCCCAAACGCCGATCGGCAGCGGTGTTGGGTTAAACTGGCCGAAATATTTCGGACTCGGAACGCCCATCGCGTTCGGCTCGATGTCTTCACGAAACCGGCGCAGGATGTCGTCGATCGCAATTCCCTTTTCCGGCAACGGCTCGTCAAACAATTTTTCCAGGTCCGCAGGCGTGGCGGCGGGAGTTACGCGACGCGTGTCCAAAGCGGCGGCGTACGCGTTGATGATTTCGGGAACCGCTTTTCCCAGCAGCTTATGCTGCTCAACAAAATCGTCAATCATGGTCTATGCTTCTGTTTCAGGTTGATCATGCCGGACGAACTAGAACGATTTAGAAACGCTCTGCTGGCGAACTGGCGCACGTTCGATTTCCCCTTCTCGTCGGACACTGCCACGAGGCTGGGGATTTACTACAGTTTACTCACTCGCTGGAACGAACGTCTTCATTTGGTGGCGCCCTGTTCGCCGGAAGAGTTCGCGACGCGGCACGTGCTCGAGTCGTTGATGCTGCTGGAGCACCTGCCGCACGGAGCAAAGATAGCAGACATCGGCTCTGGCGGGGGCTTGCCGATCATTCCCTGCCTGATCGCGCGCGCTGATTTGGAGGTGACGCTGATCGAGTCGTCACAGAAGAAAGCGGTGTTTTTGCGTGAGGCGCTGAAGGAAGTCGGTCGATCCGCGACGATCATTGCACGGCGTTTTGAAGAAATTGAGGCACCGGACGTAGAGTTCGTAACATCGCGAGCTCTGGATCAGTTTATTCGTAAAATCCCTGTCCTGCTTGCCTGGGTACCAAAAGGCTCTACGCTGTTATTGTTTGGTGGGGAAAACCTGCTGGATGCAGAATGCTTCCTGATTCCGGGGTCAGAGAAGCGGTACCTCTATGTCAGGCGGGATTTTCGCGGATGACTTCGGTGGCCTTTTTGTCCTCACGCATACCCTGAAATGACGGATGACGGATAATGTTCTCGTGGGTCCACTCGGCAAACGCAACCTCTCCCACAAGCTTCGGTTCAATCCACACCGCACGCCGGAGATCAGGATCTTTCGGGATCTCGGCAAAGGGTTTTGTTGGCCGCGCCAGACGGTCCAGAGTCTTTTTTAATTCAACGCGCAGCTTGTTACTAAACCCCGTTCCGACACGCCCGGCATAGATCAGTTTGCCCTTTTCATACACACCCAAAACAAGCGAACTAAACGGTAACCCCTTGTCAGACAATGTGTAACCCGCAATCACAAACTCTTGCCGCTTCAGACATTTCACTTTCTGCCAACTGTGACTGCGCGTCGACTCGTACAGCGAGTTCGCCAGTTTCGAAACGATTCCTTCAATGCCGAAATCACACGCCTGCTTTAAAAACTTCGGCCCGTTTCCCTCAACGTGATCGCTGTAACGCAAAACACGATCGCCGCGCACCGTAGACAGCAACTCTTCAAGCACGCGCTTGCGTTCCACCAGCGGCGTTCGCGTGAGACTGAAACCATCGAGATAGATCACATCGAAGACTTCCAGTACGAGCCCCTTGCCGGCAGTCTTGTGAATCGCCTGTTGCAACATCTGAAAACTGCTGCGGCCTGACGAGTCCATCGCTACCACTTCAGCATCGAGTATCGCGCTCCCCACCTTCAATGACTTTAACGCTTTCACGATGCCCGGAAACTTTTCAGTCCAGTCCTTCTGATTTCTGGTCCATAAGCGTACATGACCGCGTTGCACATGAGACAACAAACGATAACCATCAAACTTCAACTCGTGAAGCCATTCGTTTCCCTTCGGCGCTTCCTTGACGAGTGTCGCCAATTGCGGCGAAACAAACTCCGGCATCGCAGTTTTCCGTGCGCCAGGGAGAGTCTGAATTTGTTTGGAGTTCATTATCGGACAAGCAGGCGGCACTCAGGTTGCTGGACTCACGTTCTGATGTACGCGACGAAACTCATCACCGATGTTTATCACCTGGTTCTGGCCACCAGATATCACACGCTGTGCGGACTGCGAATCAGCCGCGTTCCTTTAGGAGCCAAACTGCCAGGTAACTTGCAACTGGTCGAAGAAGCGCCGCCGAAGAAGACCGTCTGCAAGCACTGCGAAAGAATCAGGAATCACACAGACTAGGTAGCGCTCCGTAAACAAAAAATCCGTGTACTCCATGCTGCCATAGAGTACACGGATTTGGGTTTTGGACGTTACTACTCCTCGTCGGGAACGGGAGTGCCGTCGCCGTCAGCGACCGGCGTGGCCGAGACGACTAACGGTTCGCGCGCCGGCAACACGATGTCGTGACCGCCGACGATGTCCGGGAACTCCTCGAGGTCGCGCTCACGCGCCTGATCGATGGATTCGTCGCGTTCGATATCGACGTTCCGATAGTATTCCATGCCGGTTCCAGCCGGAATCAATCGGCCCATGATCACGTTCTCTTTCAGTCCACGCAGGTAATCGACGCGGCCCGAAATCGCCGCTTCGGTCAACACGCGCGTGGTCTCCTGGAACGACGCCGCCGAGATGAAGGAGTCGGTAGAGAGCGAAGCCTTCGTGATTCCGAGCAACAGCGGTTCAGCCTGTGCGACTTCGCCGTCCTCTTGTCTCACGCGCTCGTTCTCGTCCTGGAAGCGGAAACGATCGACCTGCTCTTCGAGCAGAAACTCGGTGTCGCCGACTTCCTTGATCTTCACCCAACGCAACATCTGGCGAACAATCACTTCGATGTGCTTGTCGTTGATGTTCACGCCCTGCAAGCGATAGACCTCTTGAATTTCGTTCACGAGGTATTCCTGCAAGCGGCTCATACCCAACACGCGCAAGATGTCGTGCGGATTGAGCGGGCCGTCCATCAACGCTTCGCCGGCACGAACACGATCGCCGTCCTGCACGTTGATGTGCGTACCGCGCGGGATATCGTACTCGCGCTCTTCACCGTCGTCGCCAGTAATGATCAGTTTGCGTTTGCCCTTCGAAATGGCGCCGAGTGTAACGGTGCCATCGATTTCCGACATGACCGCCGTTTCCGCCGGACGCCGTGCCTCGAAAAGTTCGACGACGCGCGGCAAACCGCCGGTGATGTCTTTGGTCTTCGTCGTTTCACGCGGAATCTTCGCGATGATGTCGCCCGGCTCGACTTCCTCACCGTCCTGCACCATCAGGTTAGCGCGCACCGGCATCTGGTAAGTCTTCAGCACCTTGTTGCTGGCGCTGCGGATTTCCAAACGCGGCTGTTTCTTTTCGTCGGGCGAGTCTTTCACGACCATGCGCGACTGACCGGTTACTTCGTCTACTTCTTCGTCAAACGTCACGCCTTCCTTCAGGTCCTGGAACTTAACGTGTCCAGCGACTTCGGTCAGGATCGCGAACGTGAACGGGTCCCACGTGGCGATCAGTTGGTCCTGCGTCACGCGGCTGCCGTCCTCGACGAGGATGTGCGCGCCGTAAACGATCTGGTAACGCGCGGCTTCGCGGCCACGGTCGTCGATGATGAGCACCGAACCGTTGCGGTTCATCGCGATGCGTTCGCCCTTGCGGCTCTTTACCGTTTGGAGGTCAAGATATTTGACCGTGCCGTCCTGGCGAGCTTCGTGTTTCGATGACTCTTCCAGGCGTGCGGTACCGCCGATGTGGAACGTACGCATCGTCAACTGCGTGCCCGGTTCACCGATCGACTGTGCGGCAATAACACCCACCGCTTCACCAATCTCGACCGGACGTCCAGTCGCGAGGTTGCGTCCGTAGCACTTGATGCAGCATCCGCGACGCGATTCGCAGGTCAACACCGAACGAATGCGCACACGCTGCACGCCCGAACGTTGAATCTCGGCAGCCAGGTCTTCGTCGATTTCCTGGTTGGCCGCGACGATCACGTCGTTTTCAATCGGATCGGTGACGTCGTCGAGTCCCGTGCGGCCGACGATGCGGTCGCGCAACGATTCGATTTCCTCGCCGCCTTCGATGATCGCGCTGGCGGAGATACCGCGCAACGTGCCGCAGTCGTCTTCGCTGATGATCACGTCCTGGGCCACATCAACCAGTCGCCGGGTCAAATAACCCGAGTCTGCGGTTTTTAACGCAGTGTCAGCCAAGCCCTTGCGAGCGCCGTGTGTCGAGATGAAGTACTGCAACACGTTAAGGCCCTCGCGGAAGTTTGCCTGGATCGGCGTCTCGATGATTTCACCCGACGGACGAGCCATCAGACCACGCATACCGGCCAACTGACGAATCTGCTGTGCGCTACCACGAGCGCCCGAATCGCTCATGACGAGGATCGGATTCAGCTCGCCGCTCGATCGCTCACGATCGTCCATCGCCTTGAACATCTCTTTGGCGACTTTGTCGGTAACTTCCGACCAGATCGCGATGACCTTGTTGTAGCGTTCGCCGTTAGTGATAACGCCGTCTTGATACTGTTGCTCGACCGCGATCACGTCCTTGTCAGCTTTCTCGACAAGTCCGCGCTTGGATGGCGGCGTCACCAGGTCGTCGATACCGATCGAGATACCCGCCTTCGTCGCGTACAAGAACCCGAGCGTCTTGAGATCGTCGAGCATCTTGACGGTCATCTCGTGACCGAGACGAATGTGCGAGTAGTTAACCAGCGACTGAAGACCCTTCTTCTTCAACGTACCGTTGATAAACGGCAATCCCGCGGGAATCGAGTCGTTGAAAATGACGCGGCCCACAGTCGTGTTGATGACCCGGTGCACTTCGTCCTGAACGACGGCACGCAGAATGTCCTGCGGATCGTGCTCCTGAACGAGGTCGATCAAATCTCCGTGAATGCGAAGTTTGATCGGCGTCTGCGTGGTGACTTCACCCGCATCAAGCGCGAGCAGCACTTCCTCGAGCGAAGCAAACACGCGGCCTTCGCCCTTTGCGCCCGGACGATCGCGTGTCAGGTAGTAAATACCCAAAACGATGTCCTGCGACGGCACGGCGATCGGTTGCCCGCTGGCCGGGCTCAAAATGTTGTTGCTCGAAAGCATCAACACCGCCGCTTCGATCTGCGCTTCCGGACTTAGCGGAATGTGTACCGCCATCTGGTCGCCGTCGAAGTCTGCGTTGAATGCCGTACAGACGAGCGGATGGATCTTGATCGCTTTGCCTTCGACAAGCACCGGCTCAAATGCCTGAATACCGAGACGGTGCAGTGTCGGAGCGCGATTCAAAAGCACCGGATGCTCGCGAATCACTTCTTCGAGAATGTCCCAAACGACCGGTTCCTGCCGTTCGACCATCTCACGCGCCTGTTTGATCGTCGCCGCGTGACCTTGCTTCTCAAGCTGGTTGTAAATGAACGGCTTAAAGAGCTCGAGCGCCATCTTCTTCGGCAGACCGCACTGGTGGAGTTTCAACTCCGGACCAACCACGATCACAGAACGGCCGGAATAGTCGACGCGCTTACCGAGAAGGTTCTGACGAAAACGTCCCTGCTTGCCTTTGAGCGTTCCGCTCAAAGACTTCAACGGGCGATTGTTGACCCCGCGCAGCACACGTCCGCGACGACCGTTGTCAAACAACGCATCGACCGCTTCCTGAAGCATGCGCTTTTCGTTGCGCACGATGACTTCCGGCGCGCGCAGCTCCATCAGTTTCTTCAGACGGTTGTTGCGATTGATAACGCGCCGATAGAGATCGTTCAGGTCTGAAGTCGCAAAACGTCCGCCATCGAGTGGCACCAACGGACGCAGCTCAGGTGGAATCACCGGAATCACGTCGAGGATCATCCAGTCGGGCCGGTTTCCTGACTTCAGAAAACTGGTCGCAACTTTCAGCCGCTTCGAATACTTGAGCTTTTTCTGTTGCGAAGTCTCTTCCCTCATCCGCTTGCGCAGATCGACGGCGAGATCTTCAACGTCCACCATCGCGAGCAGTTCCTTGATCGCTTCGGCGCCCATCTTCGCGACAAACTGCGCGGGATAGTCGCGCACCAGTTCGCGATAGCGCTCGTCGCTAAGAAGTTCTCGCTCTTTCAATCCGGGCACGTCGCCGGGATCGATCACGATGTACGACTCGAAGTAGAGCACCTTTTCGAGTTCGCGCAGCGGAATGTCGAGCAGGTGACCGATGCGGCTGGGCAGACCTTTAAAGAACCAGACGTGCGAACACGGACTGGCCAGATCGATATGACCCAAACGCTCGCGGCGTACTTTTGCCTGGGTTACTTCGACGCCGCATTTGTCGCAGATCACTCCGCGGTGCTTCATGCGTTTGTACTTACCGCAGAGACATTCCCAATCCGCCACCGGACCAAAGATGCGCGCGCAGAAAAGTCCGTCGCGCTCAGGCTTGAAGGTCCGGTAGTTGATTGTTTCAGGCTTGGTCACCTCACCATGCGACCACTGCCGGATCTTTTCCGGTGACGCAAGTGAGATACGAATAGCTTCAAAATCAGGAGCCAGTTGCGTCTTTTCTTGTTGGAATCTGAACATATTTCTCCGTTCACCTTTGCCACAGACTCACACGGACGAACACTGCCGAGTGCTTATCCGTGTAGTCCGTAGCTAACCTGTTTAGGCCTCAACTGCGCTGGTTACGATCGCTTCACCAACGCCGTCTTCCTGCCCTGCGCCATCACCGGCTGCTTTCTTGTTAATCAACTCAACGTCGAGACACAGCGACTGCAACTCGCGAACGAGCACGTTGAACGACTCCGGTAGACCCGGATCGAAATCCGCCTCACCCTTGACGATGGCTTCATAGATCTTGGATCGCCCCGCTACGTCGTCGGATTTTGCTGTTAGAAGTTCCTGAAGAATGTGTGCCGCGCCGTAAGCTTCGAGCGCCCACACCTCCATCTCTCCGAAACGCTGACCGCCAAACTGCGCCTTACCGCCGAGTGGCTGCTGCGTGATCAAGCTGTACGGTCCAATCGAACGCGCGTGGATCTTGTCGTCCACGAGGTGCGACAGCTTGAGCATGTAGATGTAACCGACTGTCACCTTCTGCTCGAACGGGTCACCACTCAATCCGTCGTAAAGCACCGCCTTGCCCGACTCGTTTACGATCTCGGGTAGACCAAGCTCCGCCGCACGAGCGCCCGAAGCTTGCAGTTTCTTCTTGATCTCAGCTTCCGTCGCACCGTCAAAAACCGGCGTTGCGAAGTGCAGACCAAGCACGCGCGCGGCCCAGCCGAGGTGAGTCTCGAGAATCTGGCCGACGTTCATACGCGAAGGCACGCCGAGCGGATTGAGCACGATCTCAACCGGAGTTCCGTCCGGCAGGTAAGGCATGTCTTCTTCCGGAAGAATCCGGGCGATGACGCCTTTGTTACCGTGACGTCCGGCCATCTTGTCGCCGACCGACAGTTTGCGCTTCATGGCGATGAACACTTTCACCATCTTGATCACGCCCGGTGAAAGCTCGTCGCCCTGACGCAGCTTCGCGATCTTCTCTTCGTAGATGTCCGAGAGGATCTTGATCTGGCGTTCGGTGCGGTCTTCGTACTCCTTGATCTCAGCGCCGATGTCGAGACGCGACGAAGCGAGTTGCACTTTGCGCAACGCCTTCGGTTCGACAGCCTTCAACATCTCACGCGTGATCTGAACGTTTTTCTCAATCACGATCTCGCGATTGGAGGTCAGATCCGCCGAAAGCTTGCGGCCTTCGAGCAGCTCGTAAATTCGCTCGTCACGCTGTTCGCGCAAGATACGAATTTCGTCCTCGAGGTCGCGCCGCAGGCGATCTTCTTCGTCCTGCTCGATCGCGAGCGAACGCTGGTCTTTCTCCTGGCCCTTGCGAGTGAAGACCTGAACGTCCACCACCGTGCCGTCGATTCCCGGCGGGCTGACCAGCGAAGCGTCTTTCACGTCACCGGCCTTCTCACCGAAGATCGCGCGCAGCAATTTCTCTTCCGCGGTCAACTGTGTCTCGCCCTTCGGCGTGACTTTGCCGACCAGGATCGATCCCGGTTTGACTTGAGCGCCGATGCGAATAATGCCGCTCTCATCGAGATCGCGAAGCATGTTCTCGCCGACGTTCGGAATGTCGCGCGTGATTTCTTCCGGTCCGAGCTTCGTGTCGCGCGCTTCGATTTCGAGCTCTTCGATGTGAATCGAGGTGTAGTAGTCCTCTTTCACCAATCGCTCGGAAACGAGGATCGCGTCTTCGAAGTTGTAACCGCGCCACGGCATGAACGCGACCAGCACGTTTCGGCCCAACGCCAACTCGCCACGGTCGGTACAGGGACCGTCGGCGATGACCTGGCCTTTCTGAACGCGTTCGCCGACGTGAACGATCGGACGTTGATTGATACAGGTGTTCTGGTTGGAACGCTTGAATTTGATCAACGTGTAGATGTCCGCCGTCACTTCGCGCGAGATCGTCCCGTCGACGTTGTGATCCGCCTTGACGATGATGCGTTCGGAGTCGACGTAATCGACCACACCGTCGCGTTTCGCAGCCACAACCGCGCCGGAGTCACGAGCAGTGACCTTCTCCATGCCGGTGCCGATGTACGGCGCTTCGGCACGAAGCAGCGGCACTGACTGGCGTTGCATGTTCGAACCCATCAACGCGCGGTTCGCGTCGTCGTTTTCGAGGAACGGAATCAACGACGCCGCGACAGACACAAGCTGTTTCGGCGAAACGTCGACGTACTCGATGTCCTTGCGCAGCGCGAGAATGAACTCGCCCGCTTTCCGGGCTGCGTTGCGCTCGTTAACGATGTTGCCGTCGGGATCGAGTTCGATATTGGCCTGACCGACGACGTGCTTGTCCTCTTCCCACGCCGTCAGGTAGAACGGCCACGGTTCAAACTCCGCCCTGCGCGCTTCCGCGCCCAGCTTCTTGTTGCCCTTTTCGACGTCTTCAAACGGAACGTGATCGCCCGGTTTGAACTTCGTGTCGCCACCATTGATGACGCGCACGTACTCAACCACCCGGCCATCGCTCACCTTGCGATAAGGCGCCTCGATGAATCCGAACTCATTGATACGCGCGAAACACGAGAGACTCGAGATCAATCCGATGTTCGGACCTTCAGGCGTCTCAATCGGACAGATACGTCCGTAGTGCGTCGGGTGAACGTCGCGGACTTCGAATCCCGCGCGCTCACGTGACAGACCGCCCGGTCCCAGTGCCGAGAGACGACGCTTGTGGGTGATCTCCGACAACGGGTTCGTTTGGTCCATGAACTGCGACAACTGGCTCGACCCGAAGAACTCACGCACCGCGGCCGTCACCGGCTTGGCGTTGATCAGGTCTCGCGGCATCGTCGTCTGCATTTCCTGGTGAATCGACATCTTCTCCTTGATCGCACGCTCCATGCGCTCGAGGCCGATGCGGAACTGGTTTTCCAGCAACTCACCAACCGCACGCACGCGGCGATTTCCGAGGTGATCGATGTCGTCCGCCTGAAACTCCGACGGGTTCTTACGCATCTTCAGCACGTAAGTAACGACTTCGTAGAAGTCGTGCGCCGAGAGCAACGGATCCTCGATCCGCTCGCGCTCGGGCTTGCCCATTTTGATGTTGAACTTCAGCCGGCCAACACGCGAGAAGTCAAACTTTCGCGGATCGAAGAACATCGCTTCGAGCAGGCGGTAAGCAGTCTGCACGGTCGGCGGATCGCCCGGGCGCATCTTGCGGTAGATTTCGAGCAGCGCATCCACCGGCTTGGTGATGACGTCTTTCTTCAGCGTCAGCGACAGCACCGGACCAACGTCATCGCGCTCGGGGAAGAACACGGCGAAGTTGGTGATACTGGCTTCGACAACCTCTTGTAGTTTCGCCGGCGTGATCTCGTTGTTAGCTTCGAGAATGACTTCGCCACTCTCCGTGTTCACGATGTCGGCAACGGTGAAAGCGCCTTCGAGCTGCGACGAGTCGATCTCCACTTCGCCGATGCTGGATTTGCGGAGTTGCTCGAGCGCCGACGAAGTGACCTTCTTGCCGCTACGAACAATCGGATCCGGCCCTTTGCCCTTGATGTCGAAATCGACCTTCATGCCGACGAGGTTCGTCTGGCCGCTCTCAGGCACCTGAAGCAACATGCGGCCTTCTTCGAGCCGAATGTTGTCGGTGATGTAGATCGCCTTCAACATGTCTTCGTCGGTGAACGCGGAGTTCTTCACCGCGTCTTCCAACTGCGAATCGGTGCGCAGCCCCTTGAGGTCAACTTTCTGGTTGAACCAGAGACCGAGCGCCCGCAGGAAGATCGACGCCAGAAACTTTCGTTTGCCGACGCGCACGTAAAGCAGGTTCTTCTGGTCGTACTCAAACTCGACCCACGAACCGCGATACGGAATGATCTTCGCGACGTAGATCGCGCCGCGTTTGAAGAAGACGCCAGGCGAGCGGTGCAACTGCGACACGATGACACGCTCGGTGCCGTTGATGATGAACGTACCGTTGTCCGTCATCAGCGGGATTTCACCGAAGAAGACTTCCTCTTCCTTGATATCGCGAATCGAGAGCACTTCAGTGTCCGGATCTTTGTCGTAGACAGTGAGCCGGATCTTGACCTTCAGCGGAACGCTGTAGCTCATGCCGCGTTCCTGACACTCCTGTTGATCGTGCTTGTGCTTTAGACCGACGGGCTCGCCGCAGTTTTCGCACAAGGTCGGACGAACGAAGTTGAACGTGCCGCAACGATGGCAAAGCGTCTCGCCGGCCGCGAGCGGATTGACCTTAATCGTCGCGCCGCAGTTTTTGCAGTTCGACCTCAGGTAGTTGAGACCTTCCAGCCGTCCGCACTTACACTGCCAGTTGCCGATCTGGTACTCGACGAAGTCGAGCGTGGCGGTGCCACGAAAATCGGAGATCGGAAAGACCGATTGAAAGACCGCCTGAAGACCGGTTGCCTCGCGTTCTTCGGGCAACAGATCCATTTGCAGAAAGCGGTTGTACGACTCACGCTGAATCTCGATGAGATTAGGAATACGGACGGCAGTGGCGATCTTGGAGAAGTCGACTCGCTCCGGCGCCTGGCTGGTACGTCTTCCTAGTCCGGTATTAATTGTTTGAAGCAGATTTGCAGACATGTGAGATTCCTTATGAAATTACCGAGTTCCGTTTGCCAAAAACCTTCAGAGACGCCAAAACGGCGGTCAGAGCGCACAATGCCCTGACCGCTTGTTTTGCGTAAGCGGCTGAACTTCCGTCAAATTTTTTGGGAGTAACGCCAGCGCCTCAATACTCCCTTAACTTAGCCACTAACTATTCCTGTGTCAAGCCACGAAAAAAGAACAGTATAAGCCCTACAGGTCATATAGGACTAATACGACCTATTTCACTTCGACAGTAGCGCCTGCGTCGGTCAGCTTCTGTTTGATCGTCTCAGCTTCTTCCTTTGAAACGCCTTCCTTCACAGCCTTCGGGGCGGCCTCAACGAGATCCTTGGCTTCTTTCAATCCGAGCGCTGTAACCTCGCGGACGACCTTGATCACGTTGATCTTGTTGCCACCGATAGCTTGCAGAACGACGTCAAATTCCGTCTTCTCTTCCGCTGCCGCGGCCGCTTCACCACCACCGCCACCGGCTGCCGGAGCCGCGGCCACTGCCGCCGCTGCTGCTGAGACGCCAAAAGTCTCCTCCAACTCCTTCACGAGTTGTGAGGCTTCCAAAAGCGTCATGTTCTTCAGATACTCAATTACGTCTTCGCGTGTTGCTGCCATGATTACCTTTCTATCCTTCCTCAAAAATCCTAAGCGGTCTTTTGCTCGCCGATCTGCTTAACAACTACAGCCAGGTTACGCGGCACGGCGGAAATGACCGTCACCAGACGCTGCGCCTGACAATTGATTAAAAACATTACCTTCGAAATCAATTCTTCCTTCGACGGCAAACTCGCGATGGCTTCCACTTCGCGGAGCTCCACCACCTTGCCTTCGACAATACCGACCTTGAAAGTAAAAATGTCCGGGTTCGCTTTCGAAAACTTCGAAATCGCCTTCGACAATCCAACCGGATCGCCCTGGCTCAACGCCACCGCGGTGACGCCCTTGAAATGTTCTTGTGCCTGCTCGAGCTCGGTGCCCTGCGACGCGATCTTTGCCAGTGTGTTCTTCACCACTTCGTACGAAACACCGGCTTCACGCAGTTGATTGCGGAGCTCCTGGTCTTTCGCCACCGACATCTTCTGAAAACCAACCAGCATCGCGGCCTTGGCGTTCTTGAACTGTTCGATCAGAGCCTCGAGGTCCTTCTGTTTTTG